>RZZF01000033.1 GCA_009929975.1 Clostridia bacterium | reverse complement strand
CGATGACTTCAATCTCACCCAGTTCTATCCGATGCCCCATATGCTTGATCTGCTGATCCAGCCGGGACATGAAAACCAGTTCGCCCCGTTCATTCAGCCGCCCCAGGTCACCAGTACGATAGATCAGTTCAGGGTAGGCATCGTTGAGCGGGTTCTGGACAAAGGCGGCCTGTGTTTTTTCAGGATCACGATAATATCCCATGGTCAAAGAAGTCCCGCGGATGCAGATCTCTCCGGGCTGATCAGGGGCCGGGATCTTCTGATGTTCATCAAGCAGAAGGATTTCGGTATTCGGGAAGGGGCGGCCGATCGGAATGACTTCATCCAGTTGAAATTCCCGGTCAACTTCATAATAACAGCAGACACCCGTCGTCTCCGTCGGACCATACAAATTGATAAAGCGGGCCTCCGGCAGGGCCTGGCGCCATCGGTTGAACTGCTTGATCGGAAAGACTTCGCTGGCGAAGGCGATTGTCTTCAGATGCTCCGGTACCAGCTGCTCGAGAACGCCCAGCCCGGATACCATGGTCAGGGCGGAGACGACCCAGCAGATCGTGTTGATCCGATGCGTATTGAGATACTCGACCAGACGGAGCGGAAACATGAACAGCTGCTTCGGAATAATATAGGTGGTCGCGCCGAATTTTAAGGTCGGGATGATTTCCTTGAGACAGGCATCGAAATACAACGGGGTCTGATTGCCGAATACCGTATCCGGGCCAAAATCGAGAAGTTCGGACAAGGTTTCAACATAACGGATCACCGATCGATGATTGGCGATGACGCCTTTGGGAATGCCGGTCGATCCTGATGTGAATACGATATAGGCCGGATCGGTATCAATCGCGCGGGTCTGCCTGTCAGCCAGCCGGTCTGCGTCTTCCGCGGCCAGGATCATCTCATCATAATGATACATCGCACTGTCCGGTGACAATTCCGCCGCCAGTTCACATGTCGAGTCATCACAGATCAGAGCCTTTGGCCGCAATTCGCGTAAAATCAGTTCGATCCGGTGAGCCGGCATTTCCTGATCGAGCGCGACATAATAACAACCGGCGTACAGTACGCCGAAAAAGGCGACGATCGGCCGGGGGCCTCGCGCCATGAAGACGACAACCGGTTCACGGTCATGCCCGTGAGCTGACAAAAATGAGCCGATACGCCTTGCCTGTTCCCGTGTTTCGTGAAATGTCAGACTGGTCTCGCCATCGCTGAACGCCAGTTTTTCCGGCACCCGCTGTACGATCATATCAAGATATTCCATCAGATGTTTCTGCATGCAGTCTGTTATCTCCTTAAGCTGTAGGTTTTTCTTCAGGACACGATCAGCGATTCGTGATCGTCTCTCAGCGCAGCTCCGCTGGCAATCACCGCGGCCCGGGCCAATATTCCCATCGCGTCATGAAAACCCGGCCCCAGTGTCCAGCGCATCTGAACCACAGATAATTCCGTGCAGCCGAGAACAATGGTCTGGGCTCCTTTTTGTCGCAGCGCGCCGCTGATCTCTGTGAGTTTTTGCCGGTCAACCGGCCGTTCTGCCTTGACCTGGTCATAGATGATGTTCATCAGGTCCTGTTGATGGACCGCGTCTGGCAGAACAATGGCCAAACCGGCTTCATCAGCCGCGCTTTGAAACAGTCGGCTGCTGACGGTTCCATCCGTCGCCAGCAGTCCGATTTTTTCGAATGATTGGTTCCTCAGGTAGCGGACGGTCTCCCCGACCAGATGAATGACCGGAATCGGCAGCGCTGTACTGAGCTGATCGTAGAAGTAGTGAGCGGTAATACAGGGGATCGCGATCCTGTCCGCACCGAGGGCAGCCAGCATACGTCCCGCTTCAATCAGGGCGGGAACCGGACTGACCGCATGGTCCGGATCAAGAATATAGCGGCTCCGGTCAGGAATTTCCGGATGGCTGTGGATCATCACCTGCAAATGATCCTGGTCAGACGAGGCATCGGTCATGCGGACGACCTGCTCATAAAAGCCGGCCGTCGCCAGGGGGCCGAGACCGCCGATCACACCGAGAATCTGCTTTGAGCGGCCGCGTACTGTCATGGCCGGGCCTCCGGCGTCGCCGGATATTTTTCCGGATCCCAGACATGGCTGCCACGATGTTCATCTGAATAGGCAGTGATCTCAGCGTCGGTCAGCATGAAGAACTCACCGCCGCCGACACGGGGCGTCGTGTCAAAATGATACCAGCCATACCCGAGATTGATCAGGCTCCAGAAATGGCCTTCATCGGTACGGATCACATCAATCGACTCGATCCCGGCTCTGGTCAACAGAAGTTTCGCGGTCGCGAAATAGTTGAAACAGTCGCCATATGCTTCGATTATGCCCTGGTGGGCAGCATTGATCCAACTGGATTTATCGGATTCATTGACATAGCGGATGTGGCCCCGCGTCCAGTGATAAATCGCTTCAGCCCTGGCCTCAGGCGTCATGTCAGGGGTCAGGATGTCGGTCAGAATCTGGTCAGCGAGATCGTCAACAACCGCCGGGTCTACACTGCCGGGCACCAGCTCGACCACCGTGATTGTCACACTGACCTGAGTTTTGTTTCCGGCCTTGTCCGCCGCGATATAGTGAACCGGATAGGTCCCGGGTACACGCAGATTGACCTGGCTGTTGTCTATGATCAGCTCAGGCTCGATATCCCGGTTATCGGAAACGGTGACGCCCTGCCGGTAGGCAACGGTCGAGCCGGCAAACACCGTCTGGCTCTCCACGCCTTCAATAAGAGGGGGCTGTGTATCTTCATACAGTGTCAACACAGCGGTGAGCACGGTCTGATTGCCGCCGAGATCCGTCAGGACGATGTCCACCGGCTGATCGCCGATCACCGAGAGGTCAGGGGCCCGCGCATAAGCGATCTCAACCGAGGTCGCGTCCTGAACATCCTCAACAAAGTCCGCCGCGGCAAACGGCTCATCAAGCCAGAAAGCCCGATTGACCGCCCGTCCGGTCGGCGCGGTCGTGTCTGAGACTTTGACAACGGTATCATAGGTATGCTGATTGACCGCGACGCGCAGTGGATAATAACCGGGCACATGCGTATTCACGCTGGCCGGATCTGACAGCCAGCGGGCTTCTGCCGCCGGATCAAGCAGGAAATCGCCGAGATCAAGGGATTCCTTGCCGGCTTCAATGACCACGGACGCCTCAACCAGCGCTGGTTTGGGGCTGAGCCACGGCTGAATCCGCGGACCGATATACAGCGCCAGAGTGACAAGCACCAGCGTGCCGGTCAGAAAGATCAGGATCCGGTCAATATGCGGTCGTCGTTTTCGTCGGCCACTGAATTGATTTTTTTCTCGTCTACTACTCGTTGTCATCTCGTTTCATACCATGCTGATGCCGCAATGACGACCAGCCTGAAACTCGAGGAGGCGTCATCTGCTGTCTTTATACGAGAAATCTGCCATAAATGTTCCTGATGCCAGCAGGGTGCGCCAGGATCAGACACATATAGGCTATTTTATCGCGCATTGGCTAAAATGACAATGAAACCATATTACGATCTGGTCACAATGATCAATCAGGTGATTTCGCCATCCGATCCTGACCGTTGCGACACCGCCTCTTGCAGTAAACGGATTTCCCGGGCATAGCCATCGTTCTCATTGGGTGTTTCCAGATAGAAGGGCAGGCGGCGCAGAGCCGGGTGTGTGATCAGCCGGACCAGCGCTTCCAGTCCGATCTCACCTTCACCGATCCGGGCATGCCGGTCTTTATGGCTGTCCAGTGGGGTCATGCTGTCATTCAGGTGAATCGCCTTCAGGCGCGGCAGACCGACAATCCGGTCGAACTCAGCCAATACACCTTCCAGATTCTCCGCGACATCGTAGCCGGCAGCATAGAGATGGCAGGTATCAAGACAGACGCCAAGTCGCTCGCCCAGCTGCGCCCGGTCGATGATCATCCGCAGTTCTTCAAAGCGGCCTCCGACCTCGCTGCCGCGGCCGGACATGCCCTCGAGCAGAATGGTGACGGGGTGGTCCGGCTGCTGAACCTGATCGAGCATCTGTGCGATCAGGTTGACGCCAGTGTCAATGCCCTGTCCGACATGGCTGCCGGGATGAAAATTATACAGCACACCGGGAATCGGCCGGATCCGCTCCAGATCATCACGCATCAGATCCGCGGCCAGTTGGCGCAGCTGCGGATCGGCCGAACACGGATTCATGGTATAGGGCGCATGCGCCAGAACCGGCGCGAATCCATGTTCATCCAGCAAAGCGCACAGTGCTGACATATCCGCAGGGTCAATCGCCTTGGCCTTGCTTCCCCTGGGGTTGCGCGAGAAAAACTGAAAGGTATTGGCACCGATGTCCAGAGCTTCCCTGGCCATATTGGCATAGCCGCGAGATACCGATAAATGACAGCCGATATTGAGCATGATGACCTCCTGGACCGCTTGATGATTCTTATCCTGATCACCTGATTATATCGCTGATCGCAGAAATGGTCATCTTCTGCCGAAAGCATACTGTTCATGCTACAATGAATTTTGTATCGGAGGTGCCGGGTTTGAAGAAATCAGGATGGTTCAACCGAAAAAATAAAACCAGCTTTCTTGCGGCCGCTGTTATGGTCAGCCTGCTGATTTCCCTGTGTGTTCTGACCGCCTGTAAGCCTGCTATATCAAGCGAAATAACAGCGCCTGGCCAGACGTCCAGCGATAAAGCGGCTCCTGCCCGGACGACTGAACCTGCCGCCTCTCCGACCCCACAGCCCCCGCGCAGCCGTCCGGCGCTGATCGGAACCAGTCCTCTGACTGCCGTGATCGGACAGCCCGTCAGCCTGCTCGCCGGGGTTCATGCCAGCGACACGGTTGACGGCAGCCTGAATGACCAGATCAATATCAGCGGGATCGTTGACTGGCTGACGCCGGGAACCTACGAACTGAACTATTCCGTCAGCAACAGCGCCGGCCTGAGCTAGGACGCGGTCCGCACGGTCACCGTTCAAGACCCATATGCTGATCTGCGGGCCGCCAACCAGATTGAGGCCAGTCCCGATCCTGATATCCAGAGGCTGCTGGCGCTGACTCTCGATCAGCTCGGATCCCTGACCGGCCAGATCGGTCTGGTTTTTGAAGAACTCGACAGCGGCCGCTATTTTACGATCAATGACCAGCGGCAGTTCCGCTCCGCCAGTACCGCGAAGCTTTTTGTCGTCATGGCTCTGTATGAAGAGATCGCGGCCGGCCGTCTGGCGATTGATCAGACCATGACCTACACACAGGCTGACTATGAAGGCGGCTCCGGCATTCTCCAGGAGATGGATCTCAGCCAGAGCTATTCGCTCGGCACACTGGCTGATTACGCGATCCGCTATTCAGACAACATCGCCTTCCACATGATCATACGCATCGTCGGACGTGATCGTGTCTATGACTACTATGAGTCCGTCATCGGCCATCCGACCAACCGTTCCCACACCGAAATGAGCGCGGCTGATGCCGGCCGATTGCTGCGCCATCTGTATCAGTCGGATAATCCGTGGTTCGCTCACATGCTCGATGTGATGCGTGAAACGGTTTATGAACAGGCAATCCCCGGATTATTGCCGCCCGGAACCGTGTCCAATAAGATCGGCTTCTACGCGGAATATTTCCATGACGCGGCGATTGTCCACGACCCCCGCGGTGCGTATATCCTGACCATCTTTACCAGGGATATCCTGGTTGGAAGTGGGCGTGAACCGGCTGAACTGCTGGCTGAGCTGTCTCTGATGATCAATCGCCAGCGCTGAGCCTGCCAACGATTCGTTTCCTCTGATATACTGAAATTACAGATCCCTGACCGCCGGATCTGAGAGGGAGGCCAACCATGCCGGATCAATTCTGTCAACACTGTGGAAACGCGCTGCAGCCGGAAGACCGTTTCTGCATGGCCTGCGGCCAGCCGGTCATCGGCGCGCAGACCCGGAGCACGGCACCGGCCGTCCCGCCCGCCTCACCGCCCTACGCAGCCGGATCGTATCCACCGCAAATGCCGGCGCCGATGCCGCCATATGCCGCTCAGCCGATGCCGCCGGCACCCCGGAAGCAGAACGGTCTGACAATCGCGCTGATCGCGGTCGGTGTGGTCATCATCCTCGCCGCTGGTCTGTTTGCCGGTTATCGCCTGCTGGGCGGCCGCCAGACGCCACCGGATGCGACGGACCGGCCGATCATTACGGCATCTGAGTCAGATTCTCCTTCGCAGACGACTCCGGTCTCGACCACCACCTCCGCCCCCTCCGCGTCAGAGAGCACGACCGCCTCATCTGAAACTCCATCGATTGAGACGACAACCACGCAGCCGGCTGCGGACACCACCCCGACGACGGAGCCCGCGGATGACATTATCCGGCGGACCGATGGACTTCCCGAAGCCTATACCTATGCGCCACTGCCCGGCCGCTCCTATCTTTACGAGGTTGTCTATCCAGATGGCGAAACCGGATACGAGCAAATCGTCATCGGCCAGCAGGGTGATGTTCTCAGTTCGACGATCACTTTTTTCGATGACAGCGGCTACGGTGGGGATGACTACGATTTTGACAGCCGCGAAGACGGAATTTACATCGTCTATCCGGCCGCGGATTATCAATCGCTCTGGCTGCCGCATGACTATCAGGAATTTGATTTATGGGAACTCGAATGGGAGACCTATATGATCATGGCCGTTAATCAGACGGTTGCCAGCGGAACCTACACTTTCGAGGATGTACTGGTTCGGTATTATGAGAATACCGCCGCCGACTATCATTTGACGGAGTATCTGGTGCCGGGACACGGAGTGGTCTATGCGGAAAGCAGCCCGGGAGTTCCGGTCCGCACCCTGATTGAATGGTCAGAGATCGGCATTGACGCGGCGAATCAGCAATTTTACCGGTAGACGGCTTGAGCCGCTCAAACGGCCGGTTTGAACCATCAATTCGTGCGTCCATCCGGAAAATCAGATATAATAACGAAAACCAACGGGCAGGGGGAATCGATTGATGCGGATTTCAGGAGCACAGGCGATGGTCCGGGCACTAGAGCTCGAAGGGGTCACCACCGTATTCGGCTATCCCGGCGCGGCCATTTGCCCATTTTATGACGCGCTGCTCGACAGCCCGATTCATCATGTCCTGACCCGGAATGAGCAGGGTGCCGCCCATGCCGCCAGCGGCTATGCCCGGGCCGGGCACACCACCGGTGTCTGCATCGCGACCTCTGGTCCCGGCGCGACCAATCTGATCACTGGAATCGCGACGGCTTACATGGACTCCATCCCGATGGTCGCGATCACCGGCCAGGTCGCCTCTGACCTGATCGGCAGCGACAGTTTTCAGGAGGCCGATATCACCGGCGCGACGTCACCCTTTACCAAGCACAATTACCTGATCAACAGCGCGGATGAACTGCCACGCGTTTTCCGGGAAGCCTTCTATCTCGCGGCGAGCGGTCGTCCGGGTCCCGTTCTGATCGATGTCCCGGTTGATATTCAAAGTGAAATGCTGGAGTTTATCCGGCCGGAATCGGTTGAACTGCCGGGATATCAGCCAAAACTGAAACCGGAGCCGGAACAGATGCTGGACTTGCGAAAGCTGCTGGCTGAGTCGCAAAGACCGGTGGTCTGCGCCGGCGGCGGCGTGATCAGTGCCGGCGCGTCTGAACCACTGCAGCAGTTGATTGACAAGTGGCAGATCCCGGTCATCACAACCATGATGGGGATCGGTTCAGTCCCGGCCGATCATCCGCGCTATCTGGGAACCATGGGTTCGCATGGTGTTTTCGCGGCTAATTTCGCGCTGCACCATGCCGATTGCCTGATTCTCCTCGGTGCGCGGGTTGGCAATCGCGCGATGGGATCGGCGACGGCGATTGCCAGAAGAGCCAAGGTCGTCCATATTGACATCGATCCGGCTGAACTGGGAAAAAATATCCGGCCCCATCTTGCCATCAATGCCGATCTGCGCCAGGTTATTGCTGAACTGCTGACAGAAAAACCGGCAGCCGACTGGCAGGATTGGCTGACTGAAACCGACCGACTGCGCACTCAGCAGCGGACCCGCTGGCCCTGCGCGGTAATGTCAGATCATACGATCAGCCCTCCGCATCTGCTTGAACGACTCGGGTCAAAAGCACCGGCTGATACGATTCTGACGACGGAAGTCGGGCAGAACCAGATCTGGGCCGCCAATCATTATCCGATCCGTCAGGCCGGTACATTCATCTCATCCGGCGGGATGGGAACCATGGGGTACGGTCTGCCGGCGGCACTCGGCGCACAATGTGCCTGTCCGGAACGCCAGGTGATCTCAATCAGCGGAGACGGCAGCCTGCAGATGTCACTGCAGGAGCTCGGCACCATTCGCCAGCAGCGGCTTCCCGTCCGGATCATTTTGTTAAACAACAGCCGACTCGGTATGGTCCATGAGATTCAGAGCCTGAAATACAATCAACGCTACTCACAGGTTTTTCTCGAGGAAAACCCTGATTTCTCGCTCCTGGCCGCCGCGTATGGTTTTCAGTATGAACAAATCAGCCAGAACGGGCAGATCGACAGCGCGCTGGATCATCTTCTCACGGCGGAAGGTCCATTTTTTCTGGAATGCGTCGTAGATCCTCATGAGCCGACACTCTACCCGATCGCGAAGGAGGAGACACCATGAAGCCATACCATTTATCTGTTCTGGTCAATAACCATGCCGGGCTGCTGGCCAAAGTCGCCGGGCTGTTCAGCCGGCGTCATTTCAATATTGACAGTCTGGCCGTGGGCGTTGCTGAAACACCGGGTCAGTCCCGCATGACGATCGTCGTCAATGGAGACGAACAGATGGTTGAACAGGTGGTTCGCCAGCTGGACAAGTTGATTGATGTTCTGGAAATTGAAGTCCTGCCGGACCAGCAGTCCGTGCAGCGTGAACTGCTGCTGATCAAAATGTCCGCCAGCCCTGAAACCCGTTCGGAAATTCTTCAGGTCGCAGAGATTTTCCGGGCGCATATCGTCGATGTCTCACACGACAGCCTGACCTTGGAAGTGACCGGACAGGCTGATAAAATTGCCGCTTTCCTCAATTTGCTGCAGCCATTGGGAATTCGCCAGGTGATCCGTACCGGGACGGTCGCGATCCGCCGCTCCTGATTCCGATTCACGCCTTGCCAGATGACAACGGAGCTGCTGCGACAATCCCGGGATCATAGGTTGCCACAATCTGCTCATCTGGTTGGATCACCAGAAAATCATCCTTGTTCCAGTCCCCGTCCAGCAGCCGCCGCAACAAACTCATCTCACCGCGGATTGTTTCGAATGCCCAGTTTCGTTCGGCAGCCTGTTCCTGTGTCAACCGGATATCTGCTTCGGCACTGCCGGTTCCCGTGTCGATGTAGGTGAGGCGCTGGTACTGGTGCAGCCAGTCACCGAGAACCGACATCAGATATTCGGCGTTCTCCTCACCATACTGCTCAACATATTCCTGATAGGTATGATTGATCCCCAGCTGAGTCGGTATGGTCTGATCATCGGTCAGATCCGCCGTCTCCCGCTCAATCCAGCCCGGAGACTTAAAATAAGTCCCCGGATGCTGGTCAAAATAGTCCTGATACGCGTCCCTCGACCCCAACATCAGTGTGATGCAGTCATGCGCCCGCGGAATGACCAGCGGGACACGGGCTGTCAGGCCTTGTACACCGAGATTGCAGAGGCCGTAGACCAGCAATATCGCGTCATAATGCTCAGGATCAACCGCGTCGATGACCGCCTGCAGGCGAAGCCGCATTTTTTCCTTACCGATATCATGCAGGCCTTTGGGCATGAAGACAGGGTCAGTAACTGAAGTGCTGACAGCCGCACAGGCACATACCTCACGATAGAGAATTTCACAGGCAATGACTTTATAGCGGGCCCGTCCGCTGACTGATTTCTGCCAGGGCAGTCCTGCCTGGTCATTTGCGTGATGTTCACTCATAACGATGTGCCTCTTTCCGTATGTGGTTTATACAGGCTTACATATCGCAGGAACGCGCCCATCAGATCCTGCATCGACTGCTGATCCATGGTTCCGCCGGTCTCGCGGACCGAATGCATACCCCAGATCGGATTGCCGATGTCAACCGCGCGGACCGGGAGACGCTGGACGGTCAGCGGCCCGATCGTCGATCCGCCGCGCTGATCGCTGCGGTTGGCATAAGTCTGGCAGGGAATTTCCGCTTTCCGGCAGATAGCCCGGATCACTGCCATCGACTCCGCGTCCGATACATAAGATTGGCTGGCTGATATCTTGATCGCTGGCCCGCCATTGATACGGGGCTGATTGGTGCGGTCCGCCATTTCCGGATAATGCGGGTGCTGGGCATGCGCCTGATCTGCCGACAGCAAAAAGGATGGCTTCAGCGCGGCCAGGTAATCACGGCGGCTTCCTCCCAGGCTGTAGACGATCTGCTCCATCAGTTGGGCCAGCGTTGCTGAGTTTGCCCCCTGCCGGGTCTGGCTGCCAACCTCTTCGTGATCGAAAAAGGCGGCCAGTTGAATACCCGCAGCCGGAGCGGCGGCGATCATCGCATCAGCCGCAGCGGCTGCCATTCCCAGATTATCGAGACGGGAGGCTGAGATCATCTCATTGTCACGGCCCATCAGGCAGCCTGGGGCCGTATCATACAGGAACAGAGACGTATCGAGGATTCGCGACTCGTCAACCTGCAGTTGTTCGGCCAGCAGCCCGAACAGCCAGTCGCCTCCGTCCGGTTTCTTGCCGATGCCCGCAACCGGCAGCAGCGTCTTGACCCGATCCACGCCATGACTGGTATTGACATCACGATCCATATGAATGGCCAGGCTGGGCAATATCAGGATAGGCCGGGCCATATCAACCAGGCGTGTTTCAATGCCCGTATGATCTTCACACGCC
>RZZF01000309.1 GCA_009929975.1 Clostridia bacterium | reverse complement strand
CGTTGGTAGTGGCAGCGATTGGGCCAGGGCCAAAGCCTCCGCTTCTTCGAGTCCGACCTTGGGGCGAGCTACGCCGCGAAACACGCTCAGGCCCCGCCGCAAGGCGATGATCTCGCGCCGCGTGCGGCCTTTGGGCGCGTCGGGCCAACAGCTGCGCCGCTCTTCCAAGTCGAAAAAGACCGGTACGATTTGAGCCATGTACCGCCAGTAACTCGGGTGATCAGTCTGCAGAAAGAACTGGCCGCCGGGAATCAAGGCCCGTCGTACCAATAACAGAAACTCGGGCGTGATCAGCCGCTTGGGGACTTCCGCCGCATGGTAATAGGGCTGGGGATGATAACAGTGGATCTCCGCCACGCTCTCGGGCGGCACGCAATCCGCCAGCAGCTCGCGGAGACCCTGATGGATCTGCTGATCCGTCTCTGCCGGTCCTCACATATGAATGAGGAGCAGACGGAACAGGTGGTTCCGTTCATCGGCACCGTTGGTCTGTTCATCATGTTGACCAACCTCCTGTCGCTGTTCAAAATTCCTCCGCCGGCGAAGAATCCGGCGTTCCCGATCGCGATGGCACTTCTGACCATCGTCTATATTATCGTCCAGTCCATCCGTTTTGTCGGACTGCGCGGCTTTTTCGCGTCCCTGGTCTATCCAAAGGCGATGCTTCTGCCGTTCAAACTGCTCGATTATGTGATCAAGCCCCTGTCGCTTTCACTGCGGCTGTTCGGCAATGTTTTCGGTGCGTTCATCCTGATGGAATTTGTCTATCTGATCTTGCCCGTCTTCCTGCCGGGTATTGTCGGTATCTGGTTTGACCTGGCTGATGGGATTCTTCAGGCCGTCATTTTTACTTATCTGACCGCGACCTATATCGGCGAAGTACTGGAAAGCGCGGAGATGTCGAAACAGGCGCGTCAGCAGAAGAAACCAATGCAGGCGGCGTCTGTCTGAACAGACAGAAACCGGACTGTCGCACGAAATAGAATTAATTAGTGGAGGATCATTATGGAAAGAGGACTTATTGCACTTGGAGCCGCGTTGGCAATCGCGGTCGCAGCCGGCGCTGCGGCAATCGGTATTGGAATCGCTTCCGGCAAGGCATTTGAGGCATCCGCCCGGCAGCCTGAAATTTCAGGCAAGATTCAGGCGACTTTGCTGACCGCGATTGTCTTTATCGAAGCAACAGCGATCTACGCGCTGGTTGTCAGTCTGCTGCTCGTCTTCGCGTTCTGACGACCTGCCGAGAAGGAGATTGCGAATGTTTACACCTGAAGCACTGGCCGGTTATGTTTCCGACGCGATTTTGACCATTATCAATTTACTGCTCGCGTATTTTGTCCTGCGCTGGCTGTTGTTCAAACCGCTGCTGAAAATGCTCAATAAGCGCAGAGAACTGGTCGCGAACCAGCTGCAGACTGCCGGCGATAAAATGGCGGAGGCTGAAAAACAGTTGAGTGAAGCCAATAGCCGTCTTAACGCGTCGAATCATGAAGCCGCGGATATTGTCGCGTCGGCACGGGTGATGGCTGAGCAGCAAAGCGAAGAGACGATTGCCGCCGCCCGCAGTGAGGCCGCACATATCATGAGCCGCACCGACGAGGAAATGCGCCGGATGAAACTGGCGATCATGCAGCAGTCACGTGATGAAGTCGCGGATCTTTCAGTCGCGATCGCGTCCAAAGTGATCGGCAAGGCGATGGATCCGGAGCGCCAGCGTGATCTGGTCCGCCAGCTGATCCATGATGAACCCTCTCTCCAGAATCAGGATGAGACAAAGGACGGGGTGGAGCATGCCTGAGAGGATTATTCCGGCCATACGAATCGTTTCCGCGGTCGCGATTGATGAGAACGCAGCTCGAAAGATCGCGGATCACTTTGCCGCGAAACTGCTGTTCGCTGATTATGACCTGCAGACAGATACCGATCCTGAACTGATCGGCGGTGTCATTGTGTACGCAGGTGACTACCGCTATGACCACAGCATTCGCGGCCAACTGGCCCGGATCGCCAGCCATCTGAAAAAGCGTCAGCCGCTGGATGGCGATCTGGATGGTGAGACAGATCTCGACGAACAGATGATTCAGGAGACCCTGAACGACGCTCTGGCGTCGTTCAGCGAGGAACCGATTATTCCGGGCAATACGAATCTTTCTGATGATCGGATCGGCCAGGCGGACGAGCCGGGATTCAGACAGCGGCAAGCTGAGGCTCTACGCCTGTCGCTGGACGCGTTCATGTCCAGCTCATCGATTGATGAAGTCGGTCAGGTGATCCGCGTGAATGATGG
>RZZF01000032.1 GCA_009929975.1 Clostridia bacterium | reverse complement strand
GGCGACAAGAGTCGCGGCAAGGATGATCAGACTGAGGAGTCAAAACTCGCTTGGCTGCGCCAGCTGCTGGAATGGCAGAAGGAAATGCGTGATGCCGGCGAATATATGGAATCGCTGAAGAACGGCCTGGTCGCGGACGAGGTGTTCGTGTTTACTCCGAAAGGTGATGTGCGGGCCCTGCCGGCGGGGTCTATCCCGATTGACTTCGCCTACAATATTCACAGCGGAATCGGCAACCGGATGTATGGTGCCAAGGTCAATGGAAAAATGGTTCCATTGACTTACGAGCTGCAGAACGGGGATATCATTGAGATCCTCACATCTGACAAAGTCCACGGCCCGAGCCGTGACTGGCTGAAAACTGTCAAGAGCGCGTCCGCCCGCAGCAAGATCAGCCAGTGGTTCAAGAAGGAAATGCGCGATGAGAATATCGACCGCGGCAAGGATGTCATGGAGCGGGAGATCCGCCGGGCCGGCTTTACAACGGCACAGCTTCTGAAAAACGAGCATCTGGAAAAGATCTATCGACGCTATACGCTGCATTCTCTGGAAGACCTTTACGCGGCGATCGGATATGGCGGAATATCAGCAGGCAAAGTCATCCCGCGCCTGCGTGATGCCTATATCCGTTCTCTCGGTGAAGAGGAGCAGCGCAAACTGGGCTACCGGGTCACCCGGACCGGTCAGGTGCTGCACGAGCCGCAGGCCGTCACCGTCAATGGCGATGAAACGACCCAGACGCTCACCCGCAGTGTGAAAAGCAAACCTCAGGCACGCTACGACCAGGGAGTTATCGTCAAGGGCATGGATAATTGCCTGGTGCGCCTGTCCCGCTGCTGCAGCCCGGTTCCCGGTGATCCGATCATCGGTTATGTCACCCGCGGCAAGGGTGTCGCGGTTCATCGGACCGATTGTTCCAATATCCGCCATCTGCTACAGAGTGCTGACCGCTCCGGTGTCGACGCGGAAAAAGCGTCACGGCTGATTGATGTCGCCTGGGACAAAGATGACCGGCAGTCAACCTATCAGGTGGAATTGAAGATTCTCGCCCGGGACCGGCGCCATTTGCTTGCGGATGTCTCCAATGCGATCGCGGAGGAAAAAGTCTCGATTATCTCGGGACAGATGACGGCGATGAAAGATGTGACCGCGACCCTGATCATGACCATAGAGGTCAACAGCCAGAACCAGTTTGACCGGGTGATGGGGCGAATCAAAGCCGTTCGGGATGTGATTGATGTGCTGCGCGGCCACTGACAAAGACCGGTGCCGGCAGAAAATGAACCGGCGGATGGACGGGCTGTGTGAAGTCTGAATTTTGTGCGTTGCGTGATCGTCAATAATGGTATAATGACAAAAGCATTGACCTATCAAATGCGGGAGGAAATGATCAATGGAAATACTCAGACAGATCTCTGAAGCTTTGCAAAAAGGGAAGGCAAAGGATGTTAAGAGCCTCGTGCAATCCGCCGTCGATGAAAAAATCGCAGCGGAAAAAATTCTCAATGAGGGTCTGCTGGACGGCATGAATATCGTCGGTGTCAAATTCAAGAATAATGAAGTTTATGTTCCTGATGTCCTGGTCGCCGCACGCGCGATGAAGGCCGGAACCGCAATTCTTAAGCCCCTGCTGGTGGCGGATGGGGTTCAGGCGATCGGCAAGGCTGTCATTGGCACCGTCAAGGGTGATCTTCATGACATCGGCAAGAATCTCGTTGGCATGATGCTCGAAGGCAAGGGGATTGAAGTCATCGATGCCGGAACCGATGTGTCAGCGGAACAGTTCATCAGCCTGGCCCGCGAACATCAGGCACAGCTGATCTGCTGCTCGGCGCTGTTGACCACGACGATGGGTGAAATGAAGGCCGTTGTCCAAGCCGCTGATGCCGCCGGGATCCGTGATCAGGTGACGATCATGGTCGGAGGTGCTCCTGTCAATGAGACATTTGCCCAGAGCATCGGAGCCGATGCCTACGCACCGGACGCAGCGACCGCTGCTGAAGTCGCGGTTACCGCGCTTGCCGGCTGATTGTCAGTTTATCTAGACTCAAAAAGAGGTGATTCCCGCGGGAACCACCTCTTTTTTTTACAGCGCTGTGTTCAGATCGATTCGAGGCGGATCACTGCCCTGAAATTGAGCTGATCGCCCGGGGCGATAACATCCATGCCGGATTCGTCATCGGGCAATCCGAGGTTCGGCGCGTTGATGCGCCAGTTCTGCGGTTCAATGCAGATAAAGCTGCCTTCACGCCCGCAGTTCCAGATCATCCAATGGCGATATCGCGGATCAACTTCATAGATGACACGCTGCCTCTCCAGCGGAAAATCGAGGGTGGCACCGTGGAACGGCTGGCCATCCAATTCGATCGGGTTTACGGTATAGTGATGATCCATCGTCTCATAGAGTGGCTGCTGTCCGTCCGTACGGAAGGCCTGTTCATCCGCTGTCAGCTCGAGCAGCCGGCCATCCGGCAGGAGCTGACGGTTCTGTGCGATCCGCTGGCCGATCGAGGCGCGGACGCGGACAGCAGTGGGATCGGTCTCTGCTGTCAGTTTCAGATTGAAGGCCGTATGCCAGCCGATACCGACCGGCATGGGCTCATCACTCTGATTGTGCAGGGTGAGCGTCTGTTCCAACCCGTCGTGGCTGAGCCGATAATCCAGCCAAGCCGCGAACGGGTGCGGATAATTGGCAAAGTCCGGCGAGTCCGGGTCCATCGTCCATTGCAGGCGGAACTCGGCTGCATCGTCATCTTCACGGATGACGGTCAGCGTCCAATCCTGCTGATAGAGAAAGCCGTGGATGGAATTTCCGGTTGCCGTTTCAGTGACGGGAAATTGATAGGTCCGGCCATGGTGGACAAATCGCCCTCCGGCAATCCGATTCGGCGGGAAGAGAATGGGCAGGCCATGAATCACCGGCATCGCAGCGACCACATCGGCTGATGCCGCGGGACGCAGCAGGTCATAACCATCTTTGCGCAGCTGATAGACATTGGCACCGGCAGACGGCAGGACCGCGGCTTCATAACCACCCGCTCTGAAGAAGCGGGGTTTTTGTTCAGACATAATGATTTCCTCTCATATCATCAGATTTCCAGAACTGAGACCAGAATTACCGGACGACGCTTGGTTTTGTGGAAAAACAGATCCCTCAGCTGGTCACGCAGCGCGCCGCTGCTGATCATCGCGGCCAGAGGTTTGTTGGCCGCGTCGGTGCGCTTGGCGAACTGGTTGATCCGCGTCCGGCATTCATTGATCACGGTCTGAGTTTCGCTTTCATAAATGAAACCGCGGGCCTGAATGTCCGGTTCGCCGATGATCTGGCCACTGGCGCGGTCGATCGCGATAAAGACTGTCACGACACCATCATCCGCGAGCAGCAGACGATCGCGCAGGACAAGATTATCCACATCGCCCATACCGGAGCCATCGATCATGACACCCGCGGCATTGGTAAAGCCGGTGATATCCGCCTTTTCATCACCAATCTCGAGGATGTCGCCATTATTGAGGATAAAGATTTGTTTCCAGTCCATTCCCATTTGATGGCCCAGTTCGGCATGTCGGTACAGATGACGGTATTCGCCGTGGGCCGGAACGAAATAGCGGGGTTTGACCAGGCTGTGGATCAGCTTCAATTCCTCACGATAGGCATGGCCGGAGACATGAATGTCAGAAATCGATTCATAGATTACTTTCGCGCCGCGGCGGAACAGCTCATTGATCACGCGGTAAATCGGTTTCTCATTACCGGGAATCGCGCTCGATGACAGAATGACTGTGTCACCCTGGTGAATCTCGACTGTCCGGTGTTCGGAGAAGGCCATTCGGGTCAGCGCGGCCATCGGTTCTCCCTGGCTGCCGGTTGTAATCAGAACAATCTGATCGGGATCATAGCGATCAATCTCCTTGACTTCGATCAGGGTATCCGGACGAAAATCAAGGTAGCCGAGCGAATTGGCGGCGTCAAAGACATTCAGCATGCTGCGGCCGAGCAGCGCGACCTTGCGGTTATGCTTTTCCGCGGCTGTCAGGATCTGCTGGATACGGAAGACATTGGATGAAAATGTCGCGACGAAAATGCGGCCCGTGGCCTTGCCGAACAGTTCAGCGAATGCTTCACCGACCGTGCTTTCTGAAGGAGAGAACCCCGCCTTCTCGACATTGGTGCTTTCACAGAACATCAGGAGAACGCCTTCCGAACCGATCTGGGCGATCCGGCTGAGATCCATTGGACCGCCATTGATTGGCGTATAGTCAATTTTGAAGTCGCCGGAATGGAAGATGATTCCGGCCGGTGTCCGGATGGCCAGGCTGTTGGCATCCGCGATGCTGTGATTAACATGGATGAATTCGACATTAAAGCAGCCGGCGTCGATGACAGCGCCGTCACTGACAGCATTGAGCTGGGCTCCCTTGACACCGGTTCCGCGGTCTTCCAGTTTGCGCCGGACCAGTTCGAGTGTCATGCGGCTTCCGTAGACAGGCACCTTGATATCACGCAGCAGCCAGGGCAGCGCGCCGATATGATCTTCATGGCCATGGGTCAGGAAGATCCCTCGCAATTTCTTCTTGTTCTGCAGAACATAGGCGAAATCCGGAACAACGATATCGATGCCCGGCATGTCTTCATCTGGAAACGTAATGCCGCAGTCAACGATGATCATATCCTGATCGTATTCATAGACTGTCAGGTTTTTGCCGATTTCCCGCATTCCTCCCAGAGGGATGATTCTCAGACGGGTTTCTGTTGAGGTTGTGCCGGGACGAGCCGGTGAACGTCTGCGCCGACGTTTGGTGGCCGGTTTGCCTTCCTGTACAACCGCCGCGGCTGGTGAAGCCTGAGGCTGACGACCTTCCGCCGGTTGTTTGGCTGCCGGTCTGGCAGCAGAGCGCCGTCTTGGTGCTGATCTCCGGCTTTCCGTTGAACCTGCGGCACCCGCAGCGGCTTGTGCCGCAGGGGCCGGATTCGGTTTTGCGCCGGCGTTGCTTTTGCGCCGGCGGCTGTTCGAAGAACGACGCTTTTGCGTCTGTCCTGTACTTGAGTTTTCTGACATCAGGGTATTCCTCCAAAAAATATGTTCAGCGAATCGTCTTGATTCGCTCAAAAGACGAGTAAGGCCGCTATCAGGGCATTCTCTTTATCTTATCATACCACGTGGCCGAGCGTATTCCTATGAAAATTACTGCAGTGGCCGCTGGCAGGTCTTGCATCGGTTTATCTTCCATGATAGAATACTCGAGTGCGAAAATAAACGGAATTTCCAGGCGGGAGGTGAAGGTATGCCAAATATTAAATCCGCGATGAAACGCGTCAAGGTCGCCGATAAGAAGGCGCAGGCCAACAGGAGCAAACGGAGTGAAATGCGCACGCAGATCAAAAAAACCCGTACCGCCATGGCTGAGTCCATTGAGCAGGCTGAAGTCATATTCAAAGAGACTCAGTCCAGTCTGGATAAAGCAGCAGCGAAAGGTTATTTCCATAAAAATACAGTGGCCCGCAAAAAATCCAGAATCGCGAAAGCGATCAATAAGTCGCGTGGCTGATGTCCGAGTTACATGAATGATAAAAAGGCTGTTTCAAGCAATTAATTGATTGAAACAGCCTTTTTTTATATCACGATACGATTCAAGTTCTTTTACGCAGCCGGTGATAAACTTTTTTACCCTTGCGGATGATCGCCTCACCGCCGGTAAAATCCTGCTCTGTCAGACAATAATCCGGATCCACAACTTTTTCATCGTTCAGGCTGATCCCATTTTGCTGCATCAGCCGGCGCCCTTCACCTTTAGACGCGATCAGGCCGGCTTCAAGCATGATGTCAAGCAGACGGATGCCGTCAGCGGCCAGTTGGCCGCTGACACTGGTCTCGGGCATGGAATCAGCCCGCCCGCTGCCTTCAAACAAGGCTTCAGCCTGCTTCTGGGCAGCCATGGCCGTGTTCTGTCCATGGACAATCGCCGTTACTTCATATGCCAGTTTTTTCTTCGCCTGATTGATCGCCTGGTCACGCAGTCCGGCATAACCCTCGATTTCATCGAGATCAAGGAAGGTCAGCAGCTTCATGCAGCGGATGACATCCGCGTCGTCGATATTGCGCCAGTACTGGTAGAAATCAAAAGGGCTGGTTTTCGCGGCATCAAGCCAAACCGCGCCACCGGCGGTTTTTCCCATCTTGACCCCCGTGCTGGTCGTCAGCAGTTGGAATGTCATGCCATAGACATCTTTCTGGTCCTTACGCCTGACCAGATCGATGCCGGCGAGAATATTCGACCACTGGTCATCACCGCCCAGTTCCAGGCGGCAGTCCAGATGGCGTGAGAGATAGAGGAAATCATAGGCCTGCATCAGCATGTAATTGAATTCGAGAAAAGATAGGCCTTTCTCAAGACGTTGACGGAAACACTCTGCTGTCAGCATGCGGTTGACAGAGAAATGCGCTCCGATATCACGCAGAAACTCAATGTAGTTCAGAGAAAGCAGCCACTCGGCATTGTCAACCATGACGGCCCGGTCCTGATCGAAGTCAATCAGGATTTTCATCTGCTCTCGAAAGCGTTTGACATTATGATCGATCAGCTCTTTGGTCAGGACCTGGCGCAGATCGCTGCGGCCGGAAGGATCACCGATCATGCCGGTGCCGCCGCCAAGCAGGACGATCGGCCGGTGTCCGGCTTTCTGCATATGGGCCATGACCATCATCTGGACAAAGTGGCCGACATGCAGGCTGTCTGCTGTCGGATCAAAACCGATATAAAAAGAAACGCCGGGACGGGAGAGTAATTCACGGATCTCGTGCTCATGTGTTACCTGGGCCAGGTACCCGCGATCTTTGAGAATATCGAAAACATTCGTCTTTGTGTGCTCAGCCATCTTAACGTTGTCCTTTCTGAAAATAGGCGGATCTGGATCATTTTAGCGCATTATCGGAGGGGTGTCAAAGTCGCGGCCGCATCGTTCACCGGCCTGCAGAAACCATAAATCCGTTGAGCGGATATCCAGCGCGGCCATCCGTGAGAGAAACGGATCTTGCTGATGTTCGAGAAAATCAGACGCGTTGAGGATGATCGGACATTCCGCTGTCTTTCTCATCATTCGAAGCAGGTATCGTCCCTGGCGCGAAAAGCCGAGAACCCGCAGGTAGGGTGGCTTCTGGTTTCGACCGGCCTGCTCGAGGTCCTCCTTAGTGGTTCCGCTGAGCAGACTGAGCAGGGCCCGGTTGATTCGGGTCCGAGGAAAACGCCGGGTTGCGGCGTCACGGCACAAGGTTTCCAGTCGGCCTCCCGCATCGGTTCCTGGTCGGCGGGCTGCTTCGAGCAGACGCCGGCCAAGTCCTTCAGCCATGCCGGGAACCTGATCAATCGACGGTTCGTCCGCGCGCCGCAGCAAGCTGATGATCGGTACCGCGAAGTCTTCCTGGAACAAAGGCCCCGGGCCTTTTTGCCAGGCTTGCAGTATTTCCGCCAGCGCGGCGGCTGGCATCTGTTGGCGTAAAAGAGTGACTGCCCGGGCCGGTGACAGATTATCCTGGTCGCGCAGACGGCGCACAATGGCGCGGATCGCTGACGCGCTGGCCTGTTGATCGTTTTGCCAGGATGACTCACGGTAGGACTGGCCTTCGCGCGGATTTGTCCAGGGCTGAAGCCGCCGCGGACTCAGTGGCTGCAGGGCCATCAGATATTCAACGGCCAGAATATTGTTCGACTGGCTCAGCAGCGCGGCTAGCTCGGGAGTTTCGAGACAGGCAGCGGCAGCCTGCTGGCGTGCCGCGGCGAATGATAAGCCGTCCTCAAGACCCTGCCGCAGTGCCAGACGAAAATCATCCGACTCATCCGCGAGAAATCCGGCCAGCTTATCAAGATCCTCCAGTTGTCCGGATTCGCTGCCGAAAACGAGACGGGCGCGCAGTCCGGTGGCCTGCAGAAGTCGGACACCCCCGCGGGCGAAACCCTGCGCGCTGGCGGTCGCGGAGATAAATGGCAGCTCGAAGACCAGATCAGCACCGCTGCTCAGCGCGATACGCGTCCGCGTCCATTTGTCGAGCAGAGCCGGTTCACCGCGTTGGGTGAAACTGCCGCTCATGGCGACGATGACAGGACAGTCCTGACCGAAAAAACGGCGGGCCGCCGCGATCTGGCGGGCATGTCCGAGATGAAAGGGATTATATTCAGCGATGATTGCGATAATTTCCATGGCACGATTATATCACGCGGCCACAGCCGGTGCTTTGCAGAAGAGCGCCTTTTTGCTAAAATACTGGACATGACCGGCCGCGGTTCTGCTGCCGGATGGAGATGGCCATGCAACTGAGGATACGACCTGCAAGTGGAACATTGAAGCGCCGGCTTTTATGGCTGGTTCTGGTGCTTGTGCTGCTGCTGGCTGTCATGGCGGTTATATGGCGCTTCTGGCCGAAGCGTACTGACATACCGGATATCCAGTTCGGCCTGCCGGACTTCCCGGCTGATCAATCTGATTTATATGATACATATGGCGATATGACAGCCGCTTTGCGTGATCGGGCAGAATTGCGCCTGGCAGACGGGCTGGTCTGGTATGAATGGTATCAGCAGGCCGGTCCGCTCCGCCAGCCGCCGGCCCAACGATCTGATTCGGCACTGCTGTCTGACCAGCTCCTCTACGGTCAGCTTCTGCTTGAGCAGAAGGACCGGCGTGATTTTACCGACTGGTGGGAAGCGTTCAGCACACAATGGCTCGAATCAGGTGGATCGCGATTTCCGCTGTCCGGCGACAGCCGGTGGCTGCCGGCTGAGCAGCAGCAGGTGCTGCAGCTGCTGGGCCAGTCCATGACGCTGTGGCCGGATGCCGGCCGGCTTGACGCCTTGCAGGCCTTGTCCGACCAGCTGCTGGCCGACTATGACGGGAAACTACCTTCAGGTCTTCCGGTAGCGGTGCCGTCACCTCTGCCGGCACCGGATCCGGCCGCGACACCGACGCCCCGGCCAACTGCGACGCCGACGCCGGATCCCACTGTCCCGATCCTGACGGTCGTCCGTCTGGCGGATCTAGATCTGCTGGCATTGACCGACTTGATCCAGATTGATGAGAAGTGGCAGCCTTTGCGGGACGAGGCCTTACGCGTCATACAAGAAGGTTATGCCGGTGATGAATTGCCGTTATTCGCTTTAGCCTGGAGCGCAGACGACCGGCAATATGTTCTGTTCAGCGGCGACCAGCCTTATCTTGAGCTTGAGCCGTCGCTGCGGGCGATGATTCACCTGGCTGAAATCGGCCAGCTACCGGAGCGCTGCCTCAGCTGGCTTAAGGACCAGTTGTACAATCGCGGCGCCCTGTATATGGCGTATCACTCCGTCCAGGGGGATCCGGCTGTGGAAGGGGAACGACCTCTGATCTATGCGCTGGCCGCCAGACTGGCGCTGACCGCTGATGACCCTGTCCTGTATAATCTGGCAGTCGACCGCCTGCTCTCATATCGCGCGACCAGTCAGACCAGTGACGTCCGCTCGGCGATCTTCAGGATTGAACCGGATGCTCTGGTCCGTGTCTGGAGTGTTGATAATCTGATGGCCTTGCTTGTTCTCCGCTGAAATCATAAATGCCATGAAAATGCAATATGCAGATGTCAGAATGTAATCTGATTTGTGATACAATGGTCGATAGTATGGATTTATTGACAATAACCACGGGCACCGGTCAATGACAGCAGGAGGAAGCCATGCAGGAGATAATTGATCTTCAAGTTGAACTGGATCAGCTGATTTCACGCCTGAGTGGCGTGGTCGCGGCTCGAACCGTCCTCAATAATGACGATTCCATTACAGAAATCCATGTCCTGAGTGATCTGAGCAAATCACCAAAGCAGCTGGTCCGGGATATCCAGTCCGCTGCCATGGCGATGCTCGGACTTGATCTTGACTATAAGATGATCAGTGTCGCCCAGGTCGGCAGCCATATGCTGCTGCCGGGGAAGGGCAGTGAACCTCGTCTGATGATCCGGCGGATTACCTTGAATCTGGACAGCCAGAATCAGGATGTGACGGTTGTCCTCGCCCGGGGCGACAAGACCTATGAAGGCCACAGCCGCGGACCCTTGCACGGTAAGACGCGGCTGCATACGGCGGCTTATGCCTGTCTCAACGCGCTGAAGGCCTGCCGCGGCCCTGAATGTGAGCTGACGCTGCTTGAACTCAAGCAGATAGAGATCGCCGGGACCACCTGCTGTACAACGGCAGTGGCGATGACTGAGCCCTTTGGTGATTATATGCTGTACGGGATCGCGCCGGCTGCCAGCCCTGAGATGGAGATGCACTCCGTTGTCATGTCCGTTCTCTCGGCCCTGAACCGGCCGATCAGCCGGCCGAAACGGACTTAGTTGAGCTCTGAGTACAGAGCCTGAAAGAGGTGAAAAGACAGACCAGCAGAGCGAAGCGGAACAACCTGCCTGAATAGCGAAGAGGTAGAGTACAAGAAGGAGGTTGTTCATCATGAAATTCAGAAGAATCCTTAGCGTTATCGCAACACTGCTCGCGATGGTTCTTGCCACCGGTGCAAATTGGAGAGTACTCTGATTTCTTAAGCACATGTTATACATTCGGCACGATCGAAGGTATAACATATTGACATCCCGCTGGTCTGTCTTTTTATATAACTTGCAAACGATTGAGATGATCGTTTTACGAATAGTCAACAACCAAGATGATCGTTCGATTCATCTGGAAGGATTTGCTGAACGACGTGAAAAAAGCAGGAACCGTCTATCTATTGATCTGCATCGCAGCAGGAATCGGTCTGCTGATTCAGCAGACCGTGCTGAATCTCAATCAACTGTCCACGATTCTGCCGGCGGTTCTTTATTTTTCCTTTCTAGCGGTTATCGCCGAGTCGCAAGGCCTGGCGATCGATGATGACAAAGCGATTTCCATCGCATTCG
>RZZF01000031.1 GCA_009929975.1 Clostridia bacterium | reverse complement strand
CCTGAGCAGGGTTTGGAAAATCTGCAGAACGGCCTGCCGGCGCCCTGATTCTCCCTGGAAAATCTCGACCGGACAGACATAATGATCGCGATCGAGCCAGTATTGCTCTGAATTTCCCGGAAGCTGCCGACCAGCCTGCGCAGGATCGCGCAGCCATTGTGTCAGCAGGCCGTGCAGATCATTGACCGGAAGAGGATCGGATCCAAAATCGGGTGGCACCAGCAGACTTTGTATCACCTGGTGCCCGTTTTTTGTGTCGACCATGATCAGATAATCAGCGATTCTCGATAACATGCCGGACCTGACTGGAATCGGACGGTGATTATTTTTCCATTTGCTCACAAGTGAGTGATCGACATGAAGAGCGATCCCCAGTTCGCGCCCTGTAACGCCAAGCAGCTGCATCAGGAGCGCGAGGCGGCTGGTCGTTTGGTTCATCCGGCATTCCTCCATTACAGATTTATCTGTCATAGTTGTAACATATTAAGATCTCAGCCTGCAACAAATGCTGGTCCGGGGACTCTCGGCACCCTGTTTCATCCGGGCTTAAATCGTGATAGAATACAGGTGATTGGCGTTTTTGAGAAGCGTCTTTCGGACACTGTGAATGGAGTTTCACCATGAATCGAGCTTCGACCATTATCACCACACTAAAACGCGTCCTGACACCAAAGCGGTGTCTTTGGGCCGCCCGGCTCGTTATTCTGATATTCCTCATCGCGGTGATCATTCGTGCCTGGTCGTCTTTCTTTGTTGAGGAATGGGATGAACCGATGGGAATCGGCGATTATCTCCCCTTGAAACTGACCCAGGGCGATGTCATCGACCAGCCGTTCAACGTGACCACGGAAGGGCTGTCAGACCTGTCGTTATCGTTTGATCCTCCGGTTACTCTCAAGCAGCCGGACCAGCTGCTGCTGACACTGACTTTTTTTGATGCCGGCAGCCTGACCCCGCTCTATGAAACCAATTTGACCGGACATGATATCAATCCTTACAGCAGTACACTGATCCCGATGGATGTCAAAGGGACGTATCCCGGACAAACCCTCATGCTTCGCCTGACGGTCGATCAGCTTTCCGATCAGGATCTTCTGTCGATTCATACCGTCTTCGCTGTTGAGGACCGGATGCAGTTCAACGGAATGAACCGCGGATTGTCCCTGGGTCTTCTGACTGCTTATACCCGTTTTGATACGGTCGGGATGATCATCGCGTCTGTGCTGCTGGCGCTGATCATCTTTCTGCTTTTCGTCCCCCTGCGTTTTCTCAAGCGGGTGTTTGACCGGCTGCCGTTCATTCCGGTTCTGCTGACGTCATTAATTCTGGTTGTGATCGTTGAGATGCTCAACGCGCTGAACAAGGACGCGCAGTTGCCCTTCACCCTGGTCATTCTCAGTTTTCTGTTCATCCTCCTGCTGCAGATGCTGCTGGCCGCGATGATCCGCAATGACCGGATCGCGCTTTATATCGGCAGTTTCATCGTGATCGGCCTGGCTTATGGCAATCACAGCAAGCAGTTTTTCCGCGGCGATCCTTTGTTCGCCGGCGACATTGTTTCACTGCCCATGCTGATGGCAACCGGGCTTGCCCAGCTCCAGTTCAAGCCGAGTGTCCGTTTTCTGATCGCGATGCTGCTCGTCGCGGTTCTGGCGATTCTGCTGACCTATGCCCGCAGCCGCGGCCTCTTCAAGACGGTTGTATCCCGCGCTGCCGCCTCGGCCTCGGTGCTTCTGCTCGTTTTCCTGCTGGCCAGCCAGATTGTTCTTAATGACACGCTGATGATCACGCGGTTCAATGTCGCGAAATATCCCTGGAATCAGATGATGAATTACGGGCAGAACGGATTTGTTGTTCCGTTTGTCGGCAGCATTCGCGACCTTTTCATCAAAGCGCCGGTCGCAAAAGAACCGATCCCTGAAGATTTCTATCTGGCACCACAGCAGAAATCGGAACCGGATCCAGACCAGCCCAATATTATCGTTATCATGAGCGAGTCATTCTCGGATCTTGGCCATATCAAGGATCTCAAGGCCAGTGAATCCGAGATGCCCTATTTCAACCAGCTGCGTAATTCAGACCAGACGATTGACGGCTATATGCTTTCGCCGGTCTTCGGCGGAGGCACCTGCAATACGGAATTTGAGTTTTTGACCGGCGGATCGATGATTTTCTTTCATGATTCCAGCATTCCCTACATGTCCTATTTCCGCAAACCGGTGCACAGTGTCCCGGACCTGCTCAGCCAGCAGGGCTATCGCAGCGTCGCGATCCACCCCTATCTGAGATCGTTCTGGAACCGGCAGGTGGTCTATCCGGCGATGGGTTTTGATGAATTCATCAGCATGGAAAGTTTTCCCGAGGACGCGACAATGATCAACTTCATCAGTGATCAGGCTGATTATGAGATGATCGTTGATCAACTGCAGTCCAAAACGAAAGAAGAACGCCTGTTTATCTTTTCCGTTACCATGCAGAATCATTTTCCCTACTATGGAACGGACGAGAACTTTGAACAACTGGAATATCATATCACCTTGCCAGACTATGCTGACGCGGAGTCAGTTGAACTGTACCTGAGCATGCTGCGCCACTCTGACGACGCCTTGAAATATCTGATTGAGCAGCTTGAGGCATTGGATGAACCGACCATGCTGGTCTTCTTCGGTGACCATCTGCCAGGCAGGAATAAACTGTTTGAGCCGTTCTACGAAGCTCATTTCGGCAAACCGATGTCGGATCTCAATATTGAGGAAACGATGAAATTGTATGAAACACCCTATCTGATCTGGGCCAACTATGAACTTCCGGAGATTGAGACCGATGCCAGCCGCCTGAGCCCTAATTTTCTCAGCCAGATGATGCTGAGTGCCGCGGGCGTCGAACGGTCACCCTATTTTGACTATATCAATTCATTAAGCGAGACCATCGAAGCGGTCAGTACGACCACCGTGACGATGCGCAACGGACGTGTTTATGACCGAGAGAGCATCCCGCAGTCGATCGTTCGTCAGCTTGATCGATACTGGGCGTATCAGTATGACAACATTGTCAAACCAATTGAACCATAGGAGGATTTCTTGTGAACAGTGATTATCACATCAACACCAAATGTGTCCAGGGCGGCTACCGGCCGGAAAATGGTGAACCACGTGTACCGGCGATCTGCCAGAGCACAACGTTCAAGTACGACTCAGCCGGGCAGATGGGCCAGCTTTTTGATCTCGAGGCCAGCGGAGATTTCTATACCCGTCTGGGTAATCCGACATTTGCGGCAGCGGAAGCGAAACTGGCTGAGCTGGAGGGCGGTATCGGCGCTGTGCTGACATCGTCCGGCCAGGCTGCCTCAATGCTGGCGGTGCTCAATCTCTGCCGGTCCGGCGATCATGTGGTCAGCACATCATCAATCTATGGCGGTACCTATAATTTGTTCAACAAGACATTGCGTGACATGGGTATCGATTTTACTTTTGTTGAGGCAGATTGTGATGAGGCGACTCTGAAAGCGGCAATTCAGGCCGATACCAAACTGGTTTTCGCAGAAACGCTGTCCAATCCGACGCTGGTCGTACTGGACATTGAGAAGTTCGCCCGGGTCGCGCATGCTCATCACATTCCGTTGATTGTCGATAATACGTTCCCGACCCCGGTCAACTGCCGGCCTTTTGAGTTCGGCGCGGATATCATCACGCATTCGACGACCAAATATCTTGACGGACATGCCCGCAGCATGGGCGGCGTGATCATCGACAGCGGACGGTTCGACTGGCGCAGCGGAAATTTTCCCGGCCTGACCGAACCGGATGAAACGTATCATGGCATTGTCTATGTCGATCAGTTCGGCCCTGCTGCCTATATCGCCAAGGCAAGAACCCATTTGATGCGGGACATAGGAGCGATCATCTCACCGATGAACGCGTTTTTGCTCCATATGGGGATTGAGACTTTGTTTCTGAGAATGGAACGCCACTGTGCCAACGCGCAGGCTGTGGCCGAATTCCTCGAGAAGGATCCCCGGATCAGCTGGGTGGAATACCCCGGTCTGCCCGGCAACCGTGGATATGAACTGGCAAAAAAATATATGCCGAATGGTACCTGCGGTGTCATCTCCTTCGGTGTCAGGGACGGCAGGGAAGCCGCCATCCGCCTGATGGAAGCGATGCGGCTCGCTGCGATTGTCACACATGTGGCCGATACCCGGACCTGTGTTCTCCACCCTGCGGGAACCACCCATCGCCAGCTGAGCGATGAACAGCTCAAAGCCGCCGGGATCGGGCCGGAAATGATCCGGCTGTCTGTTGGAATTGAACATATCGATGACATTCTCGCGGATCTGAAACAAGCGCTGGAAACACTTAACTGATCAACCTGCATTACATTAAAATAATGATATTGACCTGAAAAAGCTCTCATTGCCGGGAGCTTTATTCAGTTCTATACTGATAGTGAAGACGGAAAGGGAGGTATTGACATGACCCGCTTTGAACCGATCAGTCCGAAGTTTACGAAATTGCTGCACGGTGCCGACTATAATCCTGATCAGTGGCTGCATGACCCCGCGATTCTGGATGAAGATGTTCGTCTGATGCAGCTGGCCGGATGCAATGTGATGTCGGTCGGAATTTTTGCCTGGGCGGCACTGGAGCCGGAAGAAGGCCGGTTTGATTTTGACTGGCTTGACCAGACAATCGACCGTCTTTGGAGCCATGGTGTCTATACCATTCTGGCGACACCGACGGCAGCCCGTCCCGCCTGGATGTCACAGAAATATCCGGAAGTACTGCGTACCGGCGGCGACCGTAAGCGGATTCTGCACAGCGGACGCCATAACCACTGCCTCACATCGCCGGTCTATCGCCGTTTCGCCGTCCGTATCAATGAGAAACTGGCAGAGCGCTACGCGGATCATCCGGGCCTGCTGCTCTGGCATGTCTCAAATGAATATGGCGGTGAATGCCATTGCGATCTGTGCCAGGAAGCATTCCGCGACTACCTTCGTGAGCGTTATGATCATGATCTGGAAAAACTGAATCAAGCCTGGTGGTCCCGTTTCTGGAGCCACACCTATACAGACTGGTCCCAGATCGAATCACCGGCACCTCATGGTGAAAACAGTGTCCATGGCCTGTATCTGGACTGGATGCGTTTTACGACCCACCAGACGCGCGATTTCATGGCGGCAGAGACGGAGCCGCTGCGCCGCCTGACTCCCCATGTACCGCTGACCGCGAATTTCATGGAAACCTATGGCGGGCTCGATTATTTTAAACTGGCCCGTGATGTTGATATCATCAGCTGGGACAGTTATCCGACCTGGCATCGTGACGCTGAAAATCCGGCGGATATTGCCGCCGCGACGGCTTTCAACCATGATCTTTTCCGTTCACTCAAGCAGGGGCGCCCGTTCATGCTGATGGAAAGCACACCCAGCCAGGTCAACTGGCAGCCGGTCTGCAAACTGATAAAACCAGGCATGCACCGACTTGCCGCGCTTCAGGCGATAGCCCATGGCTCAGATACTGTTCAGTATTTCCAGTGGCGGAAAAGCCGCGGCTCATCCGAAAAGTTCCACGGAGCCGTGGTTGATCATGCCGGACATGAGCAGACACGGGTCTTCAAAGAGGTCAGCCAGGTCGGCAGAGACCTTGCCGCGCTGAGCGATGTCTGCAACACATCAGTCCCGGCCAGAACTGCGATTTTCTTTGACTGGGAAAACCGCTGGGCGATTGAGCATATGCAGGGCCTGACCCGTGACCGGCGCCAGTATGTGGAAACCTGCATGCAGCATCACCAGGCGTTCTGGCGCCAGGGGATTCCGGTCGATCTGATTGACATGGACAGTGAGATTGACGGCTATGATCTGATCATCGCGCCGATGCTGTATATGATCCGCCCCGGTACGGCTGAACGGCTGGAACAGTTTGTCCGGCGCGGAGGCACCCTGGTGGTGACGTATTTCAGCGGGCTGGTTGACGAGTCTGATCTTTGTTTTCTTGGTGGATTCCCCGGACCGCTGCGTGGTCTGACCGGGGTCTGGGCGGAAGAGACCGACTCGCTGTATGCGGATGAGCATAACACACTGGCCATAACGGCAGCGAGTCTCGCCGATCTGCGCGGCAGCTACCGGATTGATACTGTTTGTGACTTGATTCATGCTGAAACAGCGGAAGTTCTGGCTGTTTATGGAAATGATTTCTACAAGGGAAGACCGGCACTGACCGTGAACCATGTGGGTGACGGTGAGGTGTATTATGTCGCCGCCCGTACAGAGCCGGCATTTCTCAATGACTTTTACAGCTGGCTCGGGTCACGCCGCGGTCTGGACCGGGTGCTGGCAGATCTGCCGGACGGTGTGACCGTGAGCAGCAGAACAGACGGAGAGGCTGACTACCTGTTCATTCAGAATTATCACGGCGAAAGCCGATCTGTTCATCTGAGTGAACTGGCCGGTATGGATCTTCTTTCGCAGCAGCATCTGACCGGAACGGTGACACTTGATCCTTATGGGATTGTGGTTCTGAAAGTCGTCTGACACCATCCGTGAGCATCAGTATGAAAGCACGGTGCCTTCTTTCCAGGCATCGTGCTTTTTGCACGCCCGTCAGTACGCTGTCAGCTGAGTCATGCGGCTACTGGCTGAGACAACGATCGATGATCGCCTGATCCTCAGGATTCTCACATGAGATGCGGATCGGCTGCCGGTCCGCCAGCTCAACGATTCTGGAAAGACCGACGATCGCACTGAGAATACTGTTCGCGTTCAGGCAATCGCCCTCAGCGGTCAGCAGGCAGACCCGCCCTTTACATGATCGTATGGCTGTTGCCAGCTCAGCGATATTGACATGTTCGAAACTCATGATATCCTCCTCAGCCTGATGACTCAGGGCCTGATAGAAATACACTGAACAGTTTAACGTTGACAATCGTTCGGGTCAATAGTGTATAAATGGCATTCCGGCCGCCCGGACGGCCAACCGGACGGACTGCCCTGCGCCAGTCCGGCGGAAAATGTTCTGTGCGGGATCAATCACTTTTTTATCAGAACCCCTTGCACTTCTGTTGGAATAAGATACAATAATATATAGTATTAAATACTATGTGAAACGATAATGATAATCTTTACACAAAGGGGATATAACGATGAATCTTGGGAAGAAACTGACAATTCTGGGCGACTCGATCATGCGGGGTGTCATTCTTGACGAAGTCCGGGGAACTTATCGGCGTCTCACCGGCAGCTGTGCTGACCGGATGGTTGAGCCGCAGGGGCTTCAGGTTCTCAATAAATCCCGCTTCGGCTGGACCATTGACCGTGGCCTGATCCAGCTGGAAAAGTCATTGAAGGACGGATTGTTCTGTGATGCTGTTCTGCTTGAATACGGCGGGAATGACTGTGATTTTGACTGGGAGGCCGTGGCTGCCGCGCCGCATGACGACCATCAGCCGCTGACTCCTTTGGCCCGCTTTATCAGCACATTGAAAGAGATGACCGGAAAAGTAAAAGAAGCGGGGGCGGCTCCGGTGCTCATGTCACTGCCGCCGCTGGATGGAGAGCGCTATTTTAATTTTCTGGTTGCAAGAGGGATTGATCGTCAGGGGCTGATGACCTTTCTTGGTGATGTTCAGGCGATCTATCGCCATCACGAAGCCTATTCGCTGGCGATCACCGGGTTGGCGGTGGAGACCGGCAGCCTTTACATTCCCATACGTGAAGCTTTTCTGGCCTCACGACGCATGCCGGAACTGATCTGCAGTGACGGTATCCATCCCAATGCGAAAGGACATGCGCTGATGAGCGATGTCATGGCAGATTTTATCAGAGTAAACGCTGCCTGATTGTCAGGCGACTGGTAAATAAACTGCAGATCCGTCGACGATCTTCATCGAAAAGCGCTATAATGGTCAGGCAGGGTTTTGCCTGATCATTTTTTATGGAGGCATTTCAATGGATTTAGCGAAAGTTTTACGTCATATCCCCAATTTTCCCAAACAGGGTATTGACTTCATCGACATCACCACCGTTCTGCAGAATGCGGACGCGTTTCAGGCGACTGTCGATCAGATGGCTGACAAAGTCAGGGATGTTCCTTTTTCCCAGATTGTCGGTTCTGAGTCGCGTGGCTTTATTCTCGGTGCGCCGCTGGCGTATGCGATGAAGCGCGGCTTCATCCCGGTACGGAAAAAAGGTAAGCTGCCATGGCAGACGGTCAGTGCCGAGTACGAACTGGAGTACGGCAAAGACATCCTTGAAATGCATGTTGATGCCTTTACCCCGGGAACGCGCGTGCTGGTGGTTGATGACCTGCTGGCGACGGGTGGAACGGCAAGAGCCACCTGCCAGCTGATTGAGCAGCTCGGTGGAATTGTGGCCGGCGTTCTTTTCTTTATCGAAATTGAGGATCTCGGCGGACGGTCGAGACTGAACGGCTACCCCGTCTATTCTCTGGTGTCCGTCAGAGAGAATATACCCGATTGAGCAATAGGCAGCGGAGGTGACTGCAAGTATGGGACGACTGGTATTAACAGGCTTCGCGGATGAAGCCGCGATCGGATTGAAAGAGCAGGTACAGGCATTGCGGACGGCTGGCCTGAGTCATGTTGAGCTGCGGATGGTTGACGGAATCAGTGTCGCGGATTTTGATCATGCCATGGCTCAGCAGGTCCATCAGACGCTGGAGGCAGCACGAATTGAAGTCTCTTGCCTTGGATCACCGATTGGCAAGATCAGCGTTCTTGATCCGATCGGGCCCCATCTTGACGTGATGAAACGGTTATGCCAGACCGCTCATCAACTGGAGACCGACCGGATACGCGTGTTCAGTTTTTTCATACCCCAGGGTAAAGATCCGGCCGATTACCGCGGCAAGGTGATTGATCAGCTTGGCCGGCTGCTTGAGCTGGCTGAATCGGAGGGCTGTGTCCTGCTGCATGAAAACGAGCGGGATATCTACGGTGATATCCCGGACCGCTGTCTTGACCTGCATCGGACTTTCGGGACCCGTCTGCGCGGCATACTGGATCCGGCTAATTACCTTCTGGTTGATGCGGATCCCTGGCAGGCCATGCAGTCTCTGGAGCCCTGGATTGATTATCTGCATGTCAAGGATGTCCGGCGTTCAGACCAGCGGATTGTCCCGGCAGGAGCCGGTGATGGTTCTCTGGCGGCGCTCATGCGGGTCATGCGGAATAAACCGGGCGATCGCTTTTTGTCGGTTGAACCTCATCTGACCCATTTTTCCGGACGCGACCAGCTGGAGAAAGACAGCAGCCAGACGCGTGAAGATGACGGTGACTATACCTATCCTGATGGCTTGACAGCTTTTCTCACCGCAGTCAATGCGTGCCGGACCCTGTCAGAAACAATTGAAGCGGAGGCAACATCATGATCATTGGAGCACAGCTTTACACGGTAAGGGAACAGTGTCAGACAGAATCAGACCTGGAGGCGACACTCGCGCAAGTCGCTGATATCGGCTATACGACGGTTCAGGTGTCCGGAATCGGCCCTGTCGCGCCGACCCGTGTCCGTCAGATCTGCGATCGCCTGAATCTCGGGATTGTCGTGACGCATACGGCACAGGACCGCATTCTCAATGATACAGAGCAGGTGATAGAGGATCACCGGATTTACGGAGCACGCCATATCGGAATTGGCTCCATGCCGGGCCACTATGAAAGAAATCCTGACGGAATTGACCGGTTTCTCAGTGATTACCGGCCGGCAGCCGAGAAAATCGCCGCAGCCGGTATGCAGCTGCACTATCACAATCATAATTTCGAGTTCGCGATTTTTGATGGACAAACACTGATGCAGCGCCTGATTGACGGCATGCCGCCTGAACTTCTCGGTTTCATTCTGGATACCTACTGGCTGCAGGCCGGCGGGGCAGACCCGGCGCTGATGATCCGGCAGCTGGCCGGACGGGTTTCGGTGATTCATCTCAAGGATATGGCGATGCGGGGGCATGACCAGATCATGACACCGGTCTTGTCCGGCAATATGAACTTCAAGGCCATTCTGGACGCCTGTTCCGTGGCAGGGACCGAGTGGCTGATGGTTGAACAGGATACCTGCGACGGAGAACCGATCGACTGCCTGGCTGAAAGCTATCGCAATCTGGCCGGACTGGGCTACCACTGAAACTGAAAAAGGAGACCAACAGATGGAACAGGTCAGAATCGGAATTATCGGAATCGGCAATATGGGCTCAGCTCACGCGAAAATGATCGCGAATAACGAGATAGACGGCATGAAACTGGCCGCGATCGCAGATCTTGACCCGGCCCGCAGACGCTGGGCGGCTGATCAACTGCCCGCTGACGTCACCGTCTATGAGACGGGCGGCGAACTGATCGAAAACGCTGAAATTGACGCGGTTCTGGTGGCGGTCCCTCACTACAGCCACGCACCGCTGACGATCGCGGCCCTGGAAAACAATCTGCATGTCTTATGTGAGAAACCGGTCGCGGTCACAACCCGGCAGGCTGAAGCCATGATCAAAGCGGCGGATCAGTCTGACCGCTATTTCGCCCTGATGTTCAACCAGCGGACGAATCCGTTGTACCGCAAAGCCAAAGAATTGCTGGAAAGCGGTGAACTAGCCCAGGCAAATCAGCTTTTGGGACGCCCCTATCGGCTTTTGGGCTCTGTAAGCCGGGGCATCGCGCGGGGGCGGGAGTTTGGATTTCCCACGGCAAATCTGATGCTGAGCAATCCACATCAATTAATTCCCAAAGAGGGTATCTACCTCAGCAAAGTACATTTGGGCCATAAGGGCTTTTTTGGCTTGACGAATATCGGCAAATCTCCCACGGTGAAACACACAGGAATCATTGAGATCGAAACTTTCCTGATCGATTTTGCAGGCGATCTCTATGGCGAAGGAATGCAGGTGGAACTGATCAAATATCTGCGGGAGGAAAAGATGTTTGCCAATACGGATGAATTGATCCAAGCCATGCACCGGGATCTGCAAAGAGCCCGGGAATTGAT
>RZZF01000030.1 GCA_009929975.1 Clostridia bacterium | reverse complement strand
GATCAAGCAGGCCGGTCCGCTGGCTGAGTACAAGAGAGCCGCCACGCCGCATCCAGTCGAGCAGACAATCGGTCTGTGACTCGGAAAGCACCGCCAGATCGGGTAGAATCAACAGCTTCAGATGATCCAGATGATCGGCCAGATCATCCGCATGCAGCGGCAGAACCGGAACTCCCTTTTCAGACAGCGCGTGGATCATACCGCGCCAGGGATACTCACACCGCTCAACCACCTGATCGCGTCCGTAAAAATCAATATTATCCTGGCTCCAGAGAACAGCGATTCGTGCCAGTGGAGTCCTTCCGGTCAGCCGGTCTTCATGTTGTTTATGAAAATGAACCAGGTCACCGGTCAGGTGAAAGCGCCTCCGGTCTTCCTGGTTTCCACTGATGAAATGCAGCCATGGCAGTATCCCGCCGGCAAATCCAGCCAACATCCACAGCCTGACCTCACCCGGTGCCGCGGCGCTGAGACGGTAGGTCCTGATGCCGCGGAAGTAATGCGCCATGCTCTGGGCCACAGGAACTTGTCCGCCGGCTGCCAGACGCAGCAGATCACCATTGATACTGTTCTGCTCGAAACCGTTCAGCTCATCGCGCGATTGATGGTCACAAAAAACAAACGGGGTCAGCTGCAGGAGACGGCGCAGATCGACAAACCGGTCACCGGCATGAAACGGATTGGCATGAAGCATGCCGAACCAGCGGCAATCTTCACCGCCCGCCTCGCGGGTCACTTCGTTGAACAGCTGCCAGACATCCACCCGCTGCTGGTAATTCCAGCGGATCCATGGTGCGTAGGCCGCATCATCCCAGCTGGCGGACAAGGGGAGTTCCAGTCCGGTCGCCGCCTCAAAACCGGTCTGACAGCTGCGGCAATAGCAGATGCTCTGGCGTCCCAGGCCGGCCCAGCTGTTATCGGCAAATCCGTCCGGATGATAGCGTTCGATGATTTCCCGCAGTATCATGGGAATGAACTGCCGGTAATATCCGCCGCTGACACAGGCGACATAGCGGCCCTGCGTCATCACCGGATTGGCGTCACGGTCCACGCAGAACCAGTCCGGATGCTTTCTGTAGAACGCTTCGTGCATGCTATTGATGTCCATCCGGGCAATCACGGCCAGTCCCATGTCACGGGCGGCCGCGTGATAACGGCCATACAGATCCGTTTCACCCAGTTGGGCCGGTCGGTACAGATCCGGTGACTGGCTGTTGAAATAACTGACGATCCCGCCGCAGTTGATTATAACGCCCTGAATATCCTGTTCCCGCCAGAACCTCTGCCAGAACGAAAGATCACTGCGCTGCAGATCATCCTCGGTCAGATTGGTCTGACACCAGCGTTTTGTTGTCTCATACCAGGCGCCCATTGATGTCCCTCCCTGTTGCGATATGCCACTATTATAACAGACCCCCGACACCGCGTGTCCGGTTTGACAGGGATCTCAGGCTTAACCTAAAATGAGAATACTTTGACCATCCATTCCATTTCAACATAAGAAAGGCGGCAGCATCATGAACAGCCTTCACTGGTATCAGAAACCTCTTCGCATGGTACAGTCGGTTCTGCGTGAACCGGATATCCGCAACTATCGCGCGGACGAGGTCGTCCGCTATCTGCAGACCATCGGCGCGAACTGCATGATCGTCAATGGCGGCGGTGTCATCGACTATTTCCCCAATAAGACTCATCTGGCGCGCATCAACCAGTTTCTCGGCGGGCAGGATTGGCTGGCCGAACTGATTGATGCCTGTCACGCGGCGGATATCAAAGTCATTGCCCGCCTCGATTTCCGCGGGGTTGAACCCGAACGCTATGAACAACAGCCGGACTGGTTCGCCCAGGACGTCAAGGGCGATCCGCATGTACTCTGGAAATTCATCCGGCGCCCCTGTTATACCGGTGAGTACGCGAACGGTCACGCGGTGGATTATCTGCGGCAGTTCATGAGCCGCTATGCTGTGGACGGCATCTGGCAGAACTGTCTCAACTTCGGTATCGGCCCCTGTTACTGCCAGTCCTGCCGTACCCTGTACCGCCAGGAGACCGGGCATGAAATCCCTGAAACCGATGATTATACCTCACCGGTCTTCGCTGAGTACCGTGCCTGGAAAGCCGGCCATGCCGACCGCCACATGCAGCGGATGCGATCAACGGTGAAGAACTTCGGTGAAGACAAAGCTTATTGCGCCGAGATCTTCGGCATGTTCCATGTCGGCAATGCTGTCCAGACCGGCATTGATCTATATAACGCCAGAGATTATTTCGATTTCCTGCTCAGTCCCGCGTTTCAGGACGGCAGCGCGCACCCGGGCCGTAAATACGATCATCTCAACGCGCCAGCCTCAACCATCCGTTTTCTCAAAGCGCTGGACCCCGCCAAGCAGGCAATCGTTCTCTATGGCAACAACGGAACCAAGTGGCGCTATATCAAGGCACCCTCAACCGAAACCCGAATCTGGCTGTGGCAGACTCTGAGTGTCGGCGGCGGTATGTGGAACTGCATGTTCAACGGGCAGCACCCCGGGGCGACCGAGGACACCCGCAACGCAATGATCGAACAGCCGGCCTATCAATACAGCCTGCTGCATGAAGACCTGCTGCGCAATCAGCAGCCGGTCACGGACACCGCGATTTTCTACTCCAAACCCAGCCGGGACGCCAATGGGCATGACCGGGAGGAACTCGATCAGTACGGAACGATGATCAGCGGTGTGGAGCGGATGCTGACAGACTGCCATATTCAGTATAGTTTTATCACGGATCTGGATCTGACACCGGAGAAACTGATGACCCTGAAAACTTTGATCATGCCAAACACGACACACCTCAGTGATGAGCAGATCACGATCATCCGCGACTATGTGCGGCGCGGCGGCGGCCTGGTCGCGACCTACCAGACCTCCCTGTTCGACGAGCAGGGTGCCCGCCGGCCTGACTTCGGCCTGTCCGACCTGTTCGGCGCCAGCTGGACCGGTATGTGGCGTGACACCGGCAGTGACTGTTACCAGCTTGTTCGCCAGCCCGGCCATCCCGTGCTGGCCGACATGGACATTGATCATACCCGCGTGATCATGAATGAGGATCGGACGCTGCTGGTCCGCTACAGCGGCCAGAGTGATCAGGAAGTCATCTGCACCTATATCCCCCAGATTTATAACCAGCCGCCGGAGTTTGCCTGGACCGACCAGCTGGAAACAGAGTTCCCGACCATCATCGCTCGCGAATATGGCCAGGGCCGGGTCATCTACTTCGCGAACCAGACCGACCGCAGCTGTTACACGAACGGACATGAGGATTTTATCCAGACGCTGGAAAACGCGGTTCGCTGGACCGCCGGACAACCGCTGTCGGTGTCAACGAACGCGCCGGAAAGCGTACAGGTCGCGCTGACCCGCGACGCGGCGGATTCCGACTCCCTGATTCTGTCGCTTGTCAACATGACCGGATCGACCCGCCGTCCCATGCGCCAGCTCGTTTCCGTTCGGGATCTGGAGATCACGATTCAACTGGACGCAGGAACACAACTGGCCGGCTCAGACTGGCTGCGCTGTGAACATGGCGGATCTGTGGTCTGCAAAGGCGAGCAGCAGCAGATTGATATCCGGATTGATCAGCTCGATGAATTTGCCGCGGTCCATCTGCGGCTGGAGGATGACCATGAAAACTGAATGGTACCAACACCCGACGCGTGTGATTCAGACCAATTTGCAGGTCCGCGACACCGCGCGGATCGAGCCGCAGCGGCTGGCCGGGCAGATCAAATCACTGGGAGCCAACGCGCTCGTCTTCAATCTGGGTGGTATTTATGCCTGGTATGACAGCCAGGTGGAAGGCCATCATGTCAATGAGTTCCTGCCAGCCGGCCGCGATCTGGTCGCGGAAGTCATCGCAGCCTGTCACGCGCAGAATATCCGTTTCATCGCCCGGTTCGACTTCAGCAAAATACACGATGAAGCTTATTTGCAGCATCCTGACTGGGTCGCCCGTGACCAGACCGGAAGCCCGCGCCTGATCGGAGCTGAAAGGCCCGGCGGCTGGTCGCTGCTCTATCACACCTGCATGCAGTCGCCGTGGCGAAACGAAGCCGGAGGGGCTCAGGTTCTGCGCGAAGCTGTTTCCCGCTATGATTTTGACGGTCTGTTCTACAATGCTCCTTTCCCGACGGATTGCTGGTGCGACCGTTGCCGCTCCCGCTATGAACAGCTCTATCAAAATCCGATGCCAGATGACGCTAATGACTTTGATCCTTCATGGCGTAGCGAACAGATGCGCGATAATGCGCTGCTGCTGCGAAAGGCAGTCAAGGACGAAAAGCCGGATCTGCCAATTATCCTCTACTACTGGGATGAGCAGATCCGCTATCTGGACCAGCCGGTTGCTGAACTGATCTGTGATGAATCGCAGAATATTCTGTCCCGCGGCAGGAGCCGATTGTCTGCCGACTGGACCCCCATGGTCCGGATGCAGTTGTGCCAGGCCGCTCAACCGGATTATCGCCCCTTCGGCATCATTCATTCCTCACCCGGCATGGACTGGCGCCATACGGGACTTCCACCCGCGGAGTACCAGTATTGGCTCAGTCAGGTTCCTGCCGCCGGTGGATCACTGTGGCATTCGCTCACCGGAATTCCTGATACCATTCTTGATCAGCGGATTTTGCACAGCGTCCGGATAGTCAACGCTAAGGCCAAACAGGTAGAATCCCTGATGGAGACAGCATCGCCCTATACGGAAGCCGGGCTGCTCTGGGACGGGCGGCCGCAGGACCATGGCTGGCTTCAGGCGCTCAGTGACGCGCATATCCCCTACACCTTGCTGCAGCAGGAAATTGTCAGCCACCGGCAACTTGAGGCCTGCCAGGTGGTCATTGTCCCTTCCGGTTTCACTTGGAGTCCACACCTGATTGAAGCCATCGATGGCTATGTCCGGCAAGGTGGCCACCTGATCACGGAAGGCCGTCTGCCAGATACGTCAGATACATTACGCGAGCTTTCGGGGCTGCATGCCTCACAGGTTCAAAGTGAACCACTGACAGCCGCCTACCTGCGTCTGGAGCCGACCGGCCATGCTCTGATACCGTCTGCTTTCAACGAGGTTGAGCTGCTGCCGCTGCGCGGTTCCGTCACCTATGCCCGGGCCGATCGGGCAGATTGCCTGGCAACCCTGGTCCCGTCTTTCGCACCGCTTGAAGCGGTCGGCGCTCCGCCGGAACGCGCCAGCCTGCCAGCGTCCAGGACCAAAATTCCCCTGATCACCCGAAACCAGGCCGGCAGCGGCCAGGTGATCAGCCTGCTGTTCAGTCTGTCAGATCTGATCAACGAATTCGGACTGCACGACCATCTGGTTCTGGCAGAGCAGCTGATCCGCTCCCAGATCAACCGGCCACTTGTTCACGTCAGTCGTCAGCCTGGCATTCAGATGACGGTCTTCCGCTGCCGGGATGCGTATCTGCTCCATCTGATCAACGGTATCGGCAAACGGCCGCTCAGCTATCTGAACCCGGTCCGGGTGACGATTGATCTGCCAGGTCTGGCCGCTGACCGGATCAAAGCCCGATTGGTTTTCACCGATCAGCCGCTGGCGGTGTCTGATCGCGATGGATCGGCCAGCCTGACCGTTGAGCTGCCGGATGCCTGGCAGGCGATCGAGATGAATCAGATAGATTGACACCCTGGCGAGCTGAATGGATATGAAAAACTGAAAGCCCTGCGGTGACGCAGGGCTTTTTCATTGAAATTATTACCACCCGTCTGCGGTGACAGCATCTGACAATCTGTGTGTTCAGGTTTCAGCCGTCAACTGCTTCAGATAGGTCAGGGTTTCCTGCGCTTTTTCCACGAAAGGATCCGGTCGTCCGGCTTCAACACTGATGCCGCCCTGATAGCCGCCGGCGTTCAGCGCCCGGAAGAGTGGTCGATAGTCCTGCCCGTCATCCGGCGACGGATAGGTTCGCAGCGGTGACTGGGCAATATGGCAATGCGCGATCCAGGGGGCAAGTCCCTGAAGAATTCCGGCGGTTTCCCGGTTGCCGACCATATGGTAATAATCAGCCAGAACCCTCACATTAGGCAGCGCGACCCGATCGGCCAGATAGACCGCTTCACCGATCAGATTAACGATATTGCCTTCACGAAACGACAACGGCTCAATCGCGATGGTGATGCCATGCTCGGCGGCAATCGATCCGGCCATGCGGGCGAAGTCAGTGATCTGATCGTACGCTCTCGGCCGGTCGTGGAAATCCGGTGGCAGATTACGGGCGCCTCCGGAACCGAAGACCACAATCTGTGTCCCCAGCCGGGCGGCCCGTGCCATCCCCTTAACGAGAAAACCGCGGGCCGCTTCAGGGTCGGACACTTCTCCGGTCAGGCGAAAACCACTGCTGAGCATCACATTCATCGCCAGCGGTTGAAACGCTATCGTCTCAACGGTTTCGGCCATCGCCTGATAGGCTGGTTCATCCAGCTGGGTCATGGCCGCGAAATTACACTCAAAATAGTCATAACCGATCGCTTTCGCTGTTTCGGCGTCATCAATTGAGCAGCATAGCCCTAGTTTCATTTCTCTGATCCCCCATTTCCTGATATGATCAGTATACCCTTTTCTGTTATCCGGCGTTAATGCGGTGCAAGTAAAGGGGACATCCGGTCACCGGGATTGAGCATTCGTTTATCGGAATATTCCGCGAAGCTGTCTTCAATCCGTTTGATTTTACCCTGTTCAAATAAGAGAACTTTATCACAGATCTGACGCAGCAGATAGAGATCATGCGAGACGATCAGAACCGTTCCACCATAGTCCGCCAATGCGTCCTCAAGGGTTTCACGTGCATGCAGATCGAGAAAATTCGTCGGTTCATCCAGAATCAGCAGATCGCTCTGACTGAGAATCGCCTCCAGCAGGCGGACTTTCATCTGCTCACCCATGCTCAGGCTGCCCAGACGCTGTTCCAGTTGAGATTGAGAGAATCCGATCTGGTCGATCACCGCCCGCACGTGACCGTCTAGTTTCGGAACAATCGTCAGCAGGTACTCTGAAAGCGTCTGACGTTCAGGCAGATCATCCGTCTGTTGATTCAAGTAGAAAATCCGGGCTGAACCACTCAGCCACAAGGTCCCTTCATCTGGATGTTCATGCCCCTGAATCATTCGGACCAAGGTCGTCTTGCCGCAGCCATTCGGTCCGAAGACCGCGATTTTCTCACCCCGGCTGACATAAAAACGACTGTCCGCAAATAGCCTGCGTCCTTGATAGCCCTTCGCCAGATCATTGGCTTCGATGATCCGATGCCCGAGCGGACCGGCCGACGCGATCTCAAATTGCAGCCTGCGCTCTGCTTTCGGTTTAGCCTCCCGGCCCTGCCGCTGTCGTTCCAGCCGCCTGATATCATTTTTCGCCTGCCGGTCCAGTTTGCGGGCTCTCACCCGTTTCCCCTCCTTCAGGCCCATTTTCAGGCCGCTGCTGTCCTTGGCCGTCGATAGCCGGTGGGATTTCTCTGCCCGCTGCTGAATCACCTGGATAGAGGCTTCCAACCTCGATTCTTCGCGCACAGATGACTGGTAGCGATGCAGACTGGCTTCGTACTGGTGTTTTTTCTCGGCACGATAATCCGTGTAATTGCCTTCATAGCTGGTCAGAACACCATGCTCCAGTTCGATGATGCGCGAAACCGTCTCATCCAGAAAATAGCGGTCATGCGAGACGATCACCAGACTGCCCGGATAAGTATTGATCAGCTGAATCGTCTGGCGGATACCGTCAAAATCAAGATTCGCCGTTGGTTCGTCAAGCAGCAGAATATCATACCCGGCTGCCAGACAGCGGCTCAGGGCAAGGCGCGTCCGTTCTCCGCCCGAGAGGCGATCCGGCTGATCCAGTGGCATAACAGGCAGTCCGGTCTGGTAAAGTAGGGCTGCGCCTGCCGGGTCCGTGCTGCTTTCGATGATCATCGCCGCATCCTGGCGGGGATCCGGATCCTGACGCATCAACCCGGTCAAGCTGCCTTTGCTGAATTGAATACGACCGCTGTCGGGCGGTTCCAGACCAGCCAGAATTCGCAGCAATGTCGTCTTGCCGCTGCCATTGATTCCAACCAGACCGACTCGTTCATGCCGCTCCAGACTGAATGTCAGATCGTGAAAAAGTTCATTATCGGGAAATGATTTACTGAGTTGAAGGGCCTGCAGTACCGCCATAAAAAAACCTCCGGGATCGCCGGAAACCGATCATCAGGAGATTGGCCGGGCCAGCCGCGTCAGCCCTTCGGGCATCGCTTGGCTGTGCGCAGGGGAACAATCAGACGCTTCGCTGTTTCCGGCAGGACATGGGGATCATCATCAGACTTCTGTCAGATGACCTGGAACAGGACAGTCCGTAAAGACAGTCTCATCCAGCCCGAGTGTCCGGCGTTTGGAAAAAATCAGCGAATTTTCTTCATTGCGCTTCCCTTTCTTGTGTGAGATCTGTTTGATTCCAGTCAGATTTTAGCATGAGTCGGCACCGGCATGCAACCAACAGGACTGGCGGCCTTCGCCGGCATGCTGACCAGTCTGATTGATTCGCATCGATGATATTATCTATGTTATTATGTCGTTATATAGAAACATCCTCAGGAGGCAGCCTATGTTATATCGCACACTTGGCAGGACCGGACTTCGCTCCAGCGTCATCGCCCTGGGAACCGGTGGATTCAGCCGAATCGGCCAGGGAACCGGCAAAACAGAGACCGACAGCGTCAATATCGTCCGCCAGGCCATCGATAACGGTATCAATCTGGTTGACAGTTCAGAACTGTATGGGACGGAGGCTCTGGTCGGTCAGGCCCTGTCCGGTATCAGTCGGGATCAGTACATCCTGTCGACCAAAGGCGGGGTCTATCTCAATGATCGGCACAAGAGCGGCGCGGACCTCATGCAAAGTCTCGAAGACAGCCTGGTCCGCCTGAAGACAGACTTTGTTGACATCTATCACCTGCACGCGGTCAAGATTGAAGACTATGACTATGTTGTCAGCGAGTTGGTTCCGGCCCTGATCAAACTGAAAGAACAGGGAAAAATCCGCTTTACCGGCATCACGGAAGGGTTCGCGTCAGATGCCGGGCATGCGGCTCTGGGCCGGGCTGCGCGCGATGAGTTCTGGGATGTGATGATGGTCGGATTCAACCTGCTCAATCAGTCGGCACGGCAGCGGGTTCTGCAGCCGGCTGCTGAGCATGATATCGGAACACTCGATATGTTCGCGGTTCGACGCGCGTTGATCAGCTTTGAACAGCTTCGCCCGATGCTGCAGTCACTGAAGGAGGACGGCTTGATCGAAGCCTCAGTCGCCGATGCCGAACAGCCTCTGTCTGACTTGATGGAAGCTGCCGACTGTTCTTCTCTCACTGAACTGGCATACCGCTTCTGCGTATCTGAACCGAACCTGCATGTCATTCTCAGCGGGACCGGCGACCCGGATCATCTGCATCAGAATATTCGTGACATCCAGATGGGTCCGCTGCCGGCGGATGTAAGAAACCGGCTGATTCAGATTTTTGCCGCAGTTGATACTGTCTCAGGACAGTAAGCCCGATGCGGCGCTGATCTTGAAAAGGAGGACCCGGTCAAGACCGGACCCTCTTTCTTTCTTTCGGATAAGTCAAGGCATCACACCTGCAGGCCTGGAACCAGAACCACTTTGATCGCCTGCGGATCGCTCTGAGCGGTGGCAAAGGCCTCTTCCCAGCGTTCCAGCGGGAACTGGTGCGTCACAACACCATCACTCGGCAGCTTGCCGCTTGCCAGCCATTCGATGACCGGTTCATAGCAGTACGGACCCAGATGGGATCCCAGAACGTTCAGTTCCTTGCGGTCGCCGATGACCGTCCAGTCAGTGGTCACCTTATCATTGAATACGCCGAACTCGACAAAGGTCCCCAGCGAACGGATCATATCGAGTCCCTGCTCGACGCTCTGCGGGTAGCCGGTCGCTTCAATGTAGATGTCGCAGCCCAATCCATCCGTCAGTGCTCTCACCTGATCCGCCACCGGTTCTTTGGCCGGGTTCATCGTCAGATCAGCCCCAAAGGCCTTAGCCTTGGCCAACCGGTCGTCACGGACATCGAGGACAATGATCTGCTTCGGTTGGCGCAGTTTGAGCGCGCCCAGCATACCGAGACCGAGGCATCCGGCACCGGAGAGTACCACAACATCTTCGTTTCCGGCCTTGCTGCGGTCGACACAATGCTTGCCACAGGCATAAGGTTCAATCAGCACAGCCTGTTCCATCGGCATGTCGGCCGGCAGTTTATGAATAATCGCGCCGGCCGGGAAAATCATGTACTCAGCCATACCGCCATCGGGATTGCCGCGAAACCCATAGATATTGCTTTCCCTGCACATCCAGTAATGGCCTGTTTTGCAGAAACGACAGTTCCAGCAGGGAACAATCTGCTCCGATATCACCCGGTCGCCAATCGAAACAGCGGTTATTCCCTCACCGATTTCCACAACGGTTCCGAAAAACTCATGTCCCGGAATCGAATGGTCCGGATTATCGGGCCGATCCCACATCTGTCCGGCTTTCTGGCGGGCTTTGACGTCACCCGCGCAGATTCCGCAGGCCTCAACCTTGATCAGGACCTCGCCCTCACCGGCACGGGGTGTCGGGATGCGTTCAAGCTGATAAACAGGGCCGGGGCGGACAGTTAACGCTTTCATCGTTTCAGGAATTTGCATGATTCACCTCGATTATGGCCGTCAACGGTGTGACAGACTGATTCAGCCCTCCATCGCGGACATCGCGTCCAGTTCTTTTTCGTATACCGAATAATTTTCCTGCTCGGTCTCTTCACGATCAACGAACTTGAGGAACAGAGACTCCGTCTTGTACCGTCCGCTGAGTTCGCGGCGGCTGCGCAGCAGTGACAGGTCATTACCGTGCCAGACCACTTCGCCGCGCTGCAGGAAAATATACTCGTTCTCATACTGATCGATCAGCTGATCCCGATGATCGCGGTAGAACAGTGCCTGTTCAGACGCGGTTTTTCGCCAGCTGAAAATGGTTTCAGGCGAATCCGTCTCGATCGAATTGAAGACACCGGCCGCCACCGCGGGAACACTGCTGTCG
>RZZF01000308.1 GCA_009929975.1 Clostridia bacterium | reverse complement strand
GATCTGTACATGGCCGGCCGCGCGCTCAGGCAGATCCTCCTTCGTCAGATGATCCGGATGATCCTGAATCGCCGGTTCAACCGAAAGGACATTCTGGTAGCGTTTATAGGATGCCAGACCACGCTGCATCATATTGATGATCCGCGCGACGGAACGGATCGGATTGATGATTAACGTCAGAAGGCCGTTAAAGGCAACAAACTGGCCGAGTGAGACATCGCCCTGCAGCACGAGATGGCTGCCGTAGACCAGGCTGATCGCGAAACTGATGCCGAACAGGAGAACCACTGACGGGCCCATCGACGCGGCAACGCGTGTCATCGCCAGATTCGCGTCACGGCTGCGCTGGTTCAGCGCCTCAAACCGATGGCTTTCCTCCTCCTCCTGACCGTAGGCCTTTATAACGGAAAGACCTGATATGCTTTCCTGTACACGGTCCGAAACCGAAGCGAAAGCCTCCTGCACACGGCGGAAACGGATCCGGATCTGCCGTCCCATGATAATAACGACCGTCAGGATGATCGGGACCGGGATCAGGGCAAACGCTGTCAGCCGCGGGCTGACTTCGGTCGTCATATTGCCGATTGAAAGAAATATCATCACCAGAACATTCAGGCTCAGGGCAAGGCCCGGACCGAGTGTCTGGCGGATCGCGCCGATATCATTGATGGCATACGCCATCAGGTCGCCCGTTTTCTGATACTGGTAATACTGCATCGGCAGCTTCTGCAGATGTTCAAAAAGGTGGAGCCTCAGATCTGCTTCAAGATAACGCGATGTTCCCATGATCAGATAGCGCCAGATAAACCGGGAAGCAAACGCGCCGATGGCGACCAGCATGAGAATGCCCAGCTGGCGATAGACATCACGCGATACAATCTCGGCGACCGGGACATTGAGCGAGTCAATGATCTCACCAAGCAGCCGTGGCGTAAGAACCTGGAAATAAGCTGAGACAGCCAGCAGAATAAAACCCGGAAGGTAGTATTTCCCATATCGTCTGATGAATTGTCGCAAAAACAGACACCTCCATTGATGAAATCACCATCAATTCAATATGATAACATAAACCTATCCGGACAACTTGTTGAATTTCGTCCGGGCATGGTATTGTGAATCATGGAGACAATATGGTTGTACAGCCATCATCGGCTGTGAAAGAGGTGTTCTATGCGTTTTTCTGTTTGTATTGATGCGTTATACGGCGATCTGAGTCCCGTTGAAGGTATCGAAAAGAGTGCCGCGGCCGGTGCACAGGCCATTGAGTTCTGGAGCTGGTGGAACAAGGATCTTCCCGCCATCCGGGACGCGCTGGACAAAACCGGCCTCACGCTGGCTGGTTTCTGCACCCGCTCGTTCAACCTGACCGATCCTGACCTGCGGCCAGAGTTTCTCGAAGCACTCGAGCAGTCGCTCGAAGCCGCCAAAGACACAAACTGCCGGTGTCTGATCACCCAGTCCGGTCCCCGCCTGCCTGACAAGCCGCGCGAAGCGCAGGTGGAAAGCCTGCTGGAAGGGCTCAATGCCAGTCGTCCGATTCTGGAGAAATATGACACGACGCTGCTGCTGGAACCGTTGAACACGTTTCGCGACCACCCGGATATCCTGCTCACTGATACCGATGAATCCTTTGAGATCATCCGCTCGGTCAACCATCCCCAGATCCGGCTGCTGTTCGATATCTACCATCAGCAGATCAGCTGCGGCAACATTCTCGACACCGTCCTGCCCAATATCGATCTGATCGGCCACTTCCATGCCGCGTCCGTACCGGGACGGCATCAGCTGACCCTGGGTGAACTCCACTACAGCCACATTTTCCAGGCCATTGATACAACCGGCTATCGCGGTTATATGGGGCTTGAATACTGGCCGGACATCGACGCGTCAGAGAGCTTGCGTCAATGCATCGCTCTGGCGAAGCCCGCGCTCAACGGCTGAGCCACCAGATCAGCGCGGCCAGCTGAATCAGCAGGATCAGCGGCAGGCCGAAACGAAAACGCGCGTGCCGGGTCTTGTGGCGGTATGCCTGCATGCCGAACCACAACCCGGGCACAGCACCCAGCCAGGCAAGAACAAAAAATAATGACTCCGGCAATCGTCGGCGCTGGATCATCGCCTGCCGCTTGTCAATGCCGAATAAGACAAAAGCCACCAGGTTGATGATAAAGAGCCAGGCAAAAATCAGCCACATCGTGCCGGGTTCCAGCGGGGACGCAGCGGTTATGATCCATCGTCTCATCGAGCCGGTCCCCCTATGGCCTGCGTTTTTTTCAGTTCAAATATGATCATGTGTCTGCTGCCTCCTGTTCCTCCGGTGACCACTGCCGCCGCCACCTGCGCCAGAC
>RZZF01000307.1 GCA_009929975.1 Clostridia bacterium | reverse complement strand
GCGGTCAGCAGGCTGCCGCCGGCTGCCAGAACCGCGCCGGCCAGCAGCCAGACGAAGATGGCCGGCTGCAGCCGCCAGGTCAGCCGCAGAAAAATCAGGAGGATGTCACGCTTCTTCATCGCCGGCCTCCTGGTAATACCGCCCCTGCGTGCGGAACATATGCGCATACGATCCGTCCCGGGCCATCAGCTGGTCATGGGTACCGCGCTCCGCGATCCGGCCACTGTTCAGCAGCAGGATCTCATCACAGAAACGGGTGCTGGCCAGCCGGTGTGAAATGAACAGGCCGGTCTTTCCCGCCATGTTCTGGTCCATCTCCCGATAAATTTTCTCTTCGGCCAGCGCGTCCAGTGAGGCGGTCGGTTCGTCCATGACCAGGACGCGGGCATCGCGGCGGTAAAGCGCCCGTGCGATCAGCAGCTTCTGGTTCTCACCACCCGACAGGACCAGGCCCTGCGGATCAACAATTTTGAACAGAACCCGATCCATTCCCTGGGCCTGCCGGCTGATCTTCTCCCATAATCCGACCTGGCGCAGGCAGTCTTCAACCCGCTCGCGACAGATTCCTTCGCGTGCCGCCGCGACATTTTCCGCGACCGTGACCGCCAGTGGACTGACTTCCTGGAAAACGACCGCGAACAGGCGTTGCAGATCCGCGATGGAAAAGCGTGTGTAATCTTCACCGTTGAGCAGGATCCGACCGCTGTCCGGCCGGTAGAGGCCGGTCAGGAGTTTGACGATGGTCGTCTTGCCGGCGCCGTTGATGCCGACCAGGGCAAGGCACTTTCCGGCCTCGAGGGAAAAACTGAGATTTTCAAGAACCGGTTCATTGCCGGTCGGGTAGGTGAATGTGACATGGTCAAACTCGATATGGACCGGCCCATCTGACGAAAAGGGAGTTCCGCTGTCCTCCGTGATCAGGTTGGCGTCAGCAAATCCGAGCATCACCTGGCAGTACTTCAGTTCGCGCACCATGAAACTGAGGCTGTCGCCCAGTCGTGTCGCGATCAGGGAGGCCACGGTGACCGCGCTGAGATACATGACGAAATCGGCGGTCGGCAGGCCGTTTCTCAGCTGCCTGATCAACAGAATGAACGCGATCAGGTCACAGAGGACCAAAAAGAAAATGGTCAGGAAACTGACACGGTGCTCAATTTTGAAAAAGTCACGAAGCAGCGCTGACAACCGGTCAATTTCATTCTGATAATAGCGGTGCAGACGTGGACCGGCCGAAAAGAGACGGGTATCCTTGCCATAGGAAAAATCACTGGCCTGGCTGCCGTAGACGGCGTTGCGCCGCCGGCTTTCGCTCAGGCGCTCCCGCCGACGGAAACGATAGGCCGACACAATCTGCATCATCCAGACACTGACCAGAATATAAACAATAAACGCGGCAACAATCAGCGGCGAAACGGACCAGAGCAGCAGGCTCAGCAGCAGCAGAGCCGCCAGATCGGCGAGAAGGCTGAACATCTTGTGATACATGCCTTCAACACCTTCCTGGTTGTTCTGGACAGCCCGGAACGCGGATTCCGCCTCATCAAGAAATGACTGGTTTTCATAAAGATGAAAATCCATGGTCATGTACTGGCGCAGCAGCTGAGCCATGAACGACATCCGGTGATGATTGAAGGAGGCATAGGAGCGGCGCTCTGCCTGACTTTGCAGAATCTTCAGCAGGCCGGCCGCCGCGCAGTAGAAAAGGATGATTTCGAAAATCGGCTGCAGCTGTTCTGAGCCGGAGGTCAGATGGCGGGTGATCAGCCGCAAAGACCAGACATCGATCAGGATCAGACAACCGCCTGACAACCCGAACAGCAGCCACGCGATATACTGCAGCGGCCGCAGTGGCATGAGCAGGCGGCGAACAGTATAGCCTGCCGGTTTCTGCTCCAGGCGGGTCACGGGTTTGCGTCCTTAAGTGTCATGCAAGCATCATAAAACGATATGGTATGAACGTCAACGACCGGCAGTCCTCAGATCACGGACGGGATTGACCAGCCTCAGTGAAATTCCTTCAATCTCAATTTCGACCCGGTCGTGATCTGACAATGCCAGCACATTGACCGGAGTCCCTGTACTGATTAGATCACCGGGGTAGAATGTCATCGCCTGTGAGAGAAATGATACCAGTTCACTCGGCCGGAACAGGGTATCGCAAGTGCAGCCTTCCTGCACCTTTTTTCCGTTCAAATACGTTCTGACAATGGCCCTGTCTGGATCAATGTCGGTGTCGATCACCGGACCAAAAGAGGTGAAGGTATCAAAAGCCTTTGAATAGGTCACCAGCTGCGGGGTCTGGCTGATGAGGCGCTCCGTCACATCATTCAGCGGTGTTACACCGAGAATATGC
>RZZF01000306.1 GCA_009929975.1 Clostridia bacterium | reverse complement strand
GTTCTATATGGCCGGCCTGAGCCGGTATGAAGTATCGACGTCTGCCTGGCATTTTGTCATTCTCACCACACCGGCATCCGCGTCTCTGGCTGTTCTGCATGATCGACAGCCGCTCATTCTGCCGCGCAACTGGCTGCGCAGCTGGATGCTCAGTCCGGGCGCGGCGCGGAAAATGTTGGATTATATCTGGCATGAGCCGTTTGCCTTATCGGCGGAAGCGTGAAGGACGGGTGGAACAAAAGCGGCCTGATGCCGTATAATAGACAGCGAATCGCGACCTGACAGGCAGTGGTTCAGTTGACGTCATAAGCCAGTGACCAAGGAGAGTCGTATGTCAGACATGCCACGTGAACTGCCGGGACAGCCACCGCGATCCCGGCTGAGACAAACTGTATCAGCGCAGCGCTTCATGCTGATGGCGTTCGCGATTCCCGCTCTGATCCTCTTGTTTTCATTTTTTACCCGGGGAATTTTCCCGATCGCTGACCGCAGTCTGCTGACGGTCGACCTCTATCATCAGTATGCCCCGTTTCTGGCTGAGCTGCGCCGGAAAATCACCAGCGGCGGCAGTCTGCTCTATTCCTGGGGCGGTGGCCTGGGCACTAATTTCTGGTCTTTGATCGCCTATTACCTGGCCAGCCCGCTCAATTTGATCCTGGTGTTCTTTCCGGCGGCCGGCCTGACAGAAGCGGTTCTCACCCTGGTTGTTCTCAAGGTCGGACTTTCCGGAGCCTTCTTTTACCAGTTCCTGCGCGGAGTCTGGCGGGAACAGACACTGACCATGGTGGCGTTTGCCTCGATGTACGCGCTGTCGTCATATCATCTGGCCTATTCCTGGAATATCATGTGGCTGGACAGCCTGTACCTGCTGCCGCTGGTCATGCTCGGCCTGGTACAGCTCGTCCGCGACCGCCGCTGGCTGCTGTATACAGCCAGCCTGGCGATGGTAATTGCCGTCAACTACTATATCGCCTTTTTTGTCTGTCTGTTCACCGTGCTGTATTTTCCGGTGGTTCTGGCCGATCATCATCAGCCCGGCCACCCGGGACGGTTTTTTGCCAGTATCGGCCGGTTCGCCGGTTTTTCGCTGCTGGCCGGCGGACTGGCCGCGGTTATGCTTGTACCGACCTATGTCTCCCTGCGCCTGACCTCAGCCGCCGGAGATTCCTTTCCGGATAAAATCACCCATTATTTTGATATTTTTGATTATATCGGACAGCATTTCCTGCTGATGCCGCCGACGATCCGCAGTGGGATGCCCAATATGTACAGCGGGCTGCTGGTGCTGTTCCTGGTTCCGGTCTATTTTCTCAGCCGTTCCGTCAGTCTGCGCAGTAAACTTGCTCATTTCGCGCTGATTCTGCTCCTGATCCTCAGTTTCAATATCAACAGCCTTAATTTCATCTGGCATGGACTTCATTTTCCCAACCAGCTGCCATATCGCAACTCATTTGTCTATATCTTCCTGATCCTCAGCCTCAGTTATCCGGCACTGCGTTCGCTGCGTGAATTCACCGGCAAGCAGATCGGCGCGATCGCCGCGGCACTGGCCGTCCTGGTTCTGCTGGCCCAGAAACTGAATGATGAACCGCTGCCGATCGCCGCGCTTTATGTCTCTCTGATCTTTATTGTCATCTACGCGGCCGTCCTGACCGTTGACCGGGTCAGCCGGATGTCGGCACAGGACTGGCGCCTGATCCTGACACTGAGTATCGCGGCGGAGCTGCTGGTCAGTACGCTGCTGACGGTTCACGCGATTGATACCAAAGAACATTACAGTCAGCGCAGCTATTACGCGGCAGGGGAGGAGCCGGCTCAAATCCGGCGCGAGATCGCTGAACTGGCCGGCCGGCATGATCCGAACGATTTTTTCCGGATGGAGTCCTATGGGCCGAAAACGACCAATGACCCTTATCTCTATGGCTACCGAGGGCTCTCCATATTTTCTTCGACCATGCCGACCAAACCTGTGAAGATGTTCCAGAATCTCGGTTATCACAGCAATGGCATCAACAGCTATAAGTATGAGGGGTCCAATATCGTGCTCGATTCGCTCTTCGGCCTGCGCTATTTGGTTCAGCGCTCTGTACCGACGATCGAAATGGATCTGTGGCAGCTCGATCTGAGCACCGAACATATCGATATCTATCAAAACCCGTACGCGCTGCCGCTTGGCTATATGGGCCAGCCGTCACTGCGCCAGTGGACCAGCTACAGTACAGATCCCTTTTCCGCGCAGAATCGCCTGATGACGGCGCTGGCCGGCACGGAAGCGGTTTTCTCGCTGCTCGGGCAGGACCAGGATGTTCATACGAACCTGACACTTGATCCATCCGGCTCACATGTGTACAAGTATACC
>RZZF01000305.1 GCA_009929975.1 Clostridia bacterium | reverse complement strand
ATCCTGTGCCTTGAGGAAGGCCAGGGTCACATCATCACTGGGGAAAATCGAGGTTGTCGCACCCAGTTCAGCGCCCATATTGGTGATCGTGGCCCGTTCCGGGACGGACAGGCCACTCAGGCCGTCACCGGCATATTCGATGATCCTGCCGACGCCGCCTTTGACAGACATCCGCCGTAGAACTTCCAGGATGATGTCCTTGGCACTGACCCAGGGCCGCAGTTTTCCGATCAGGTTGATACGGACCATCTGCGGCATGGTCAGATAATACGGGCCCCCGCCCATGGCGACGGCGACATCCAGCCCGCCGGCACCGATCGCCAGCATACCGATTCCACCGCAGGTCGGTGTGTGGCTGTCGGATCCAAGCAGTGTTTTGCCGGGTTTGCCGAAGCGTTCGATATGGACCTGATGGCACACTCCGTTGCCGGGACGGGAAAAACGGATCCCGTGCTTACTGGCGACTGTTTGGATATAAGCATGATCATCGGCGTTCTCAAAGCCGGTCTGCAAGGTGTTGTGATCGATATAGGCCACTGACAACTCAGTTTTGACGCGCGGAATATCCATGGCCTCAAATTGCAGGTAGGCCATCGTGCCGGTTGAATCCTGTGTCAGTGTCTGGTCAATCCGGATGGCGATCTCATTTCCGACAGACATATCACCACTGATCAGGTGATGCTTGATGATTTTCTGAGCGGCTGTTAATCCCATGATAGATCCTCCGAAAAGCTGTTGCACAATTTTCCTTTCATTATCATGCATAATCAGCATTTCTGTCAACCATGGACGAACAAAATAAACCGCCATACCCCTGTTTTCTGGCGGTTATATGACCATTGTGATTTTCTTTATGCAGGAATCATTTTCTTTACTTGCGGATCATCCAACGATCGTCCGGCCAGCCGGATAGACAATGTCCCGCCTGCCGTCATTTCCGACCGCCAGTGAGATCGCGAACGCCGCCGGACCGACCCGCCCGATCAGCATGATCGGGATGAGAACCACCAGACTGGCCGGCTGCAGATTCGAGGTCCCGGCCGCGGACAGGCCGACGGTCGCGAAAGCGGAAACCGTCTCAAAGAGAAGGTCGAGAAAACGGAGCTGGCCTGCCGCGACGGCGGCTCGTTCCGTGATGGTCAGCAAGAGGGTTCCGCCGAGGATCAGGGCCATCGCCAGTCCCATCACGGCGAAGGCCCGTGTGAAAATCTCCCTGGCCAGCCGGTGGCGGAAGATCACGATATCCTGACGCCGCTTCATGTCGGAGATGACGGTCGCCAGGATCACCGCGAATGTGGTGACCTTGATCCCGCCGCCGGTCGAGCCCGGAGCGGCGCCGATGACCATCAGCATCACGCTCATGAATTTAGAACTGGCCGTCAGGCTGGACTGATCAATGCTGTTGAAGCCGGCGGTTCTCGTCGTGACGGACTGGAAGAACGCCGCCATCGGCCGCTGGGCCGCCGGCAGCGATCCCATCGCCTGCAGATGGCTGGTATTGTCGGCTTCAGTCAGGAAGAAGAAGACCGTACCGGCCGTAATGAGCAGTCCGGTCATGATCAGAACCACACGTGAATGAAAATTGAGCTGGCGCTGTTTCGGCCAGCTGAGCAGATCAGACCAGACGACAAAGCCAAGTCCGCCGATGATGATCAGCAGCGAGGTCAGGAGGAGCAACACCGGATCATCATTCCAGGCCGTCAGGCTGGAAAACGGACCGGACACATCGCCATGCGGATCAAACCCGGCATTGCAGAAGGCCGAAACCGCCTGGAAAATGCCTTTGAGAATCCCGTCACGCCAGCCATAGACCGGAACCATCCGCCAGGCCAGCAGCACCGCGCCGGCCAGTTCAACGCTGAATGTAATCAGGACGATCCGGCGGATCAGGTGCAGGACATCGGAAAACTCGAAATTGGCAACAGATTCCTGCGCGACGATCATCGTGCGCAGGCTCGCCTTGCGGCGCAGCAAAATATAAAAGAACGTGGTCACGGTCACCAGGCCGAGACCGCCGATCTGGATCAGCGCCAGGATCGTTCCCTTGCCGAACGCCGACCAGTAGATTGCCGTGTCATGAATGACCAGCCCGGTCACACAGGTGGCCGAGGTCGCTGTGAACAGAGCCGTGAGCAATCCGCTGCTGCGGCCGCTGACCGTCGCGAAGGGCAGGCTGAGCAGCAGTGTGCCGATCGCGATGACCAGAATGAATGACACGAGGATGATGCGGGCCGGCTGGGCCTGAATCCAACGCATCACTTTATTTTGCTTTTCCTTCAGTTTTACTGCCATGCGTCAAACTCCATCAGCGGACCATGCTGCGCCAGATCGTCTCAAATTCCTTTTCATCGCAGACCATGAGC
>RZZF01000304.1 GCA_009929975.1 Clostridia bacterium | reverse complement strand
CAATATTTCGGCGCACGCAGCTGGAAAAATCTGGACAAGGCGGTCGGCAACGCGCTGACATTGATTTTTATTTCATCGATCGTGATGATGGCGATCGCGATACCGCTGGCTGAGCCGATTCTTTCACTGTTGGGAACTCCGGATGAAATCATCAGCATGTCGTCATCCTATATGCGGATCATTTTTATCGGGATTCTTGGATTTGGTTTTTTTAACATTACTTCGGGTATTCTGCGCGGTTTAGGCGATTCAATCACCCCGTTGATTTTCCTGCTCCTGACCGCGGTCATGAACACGATTCTTGATATCTGGTTTGTCGCCTATCTCGATTTTGGCGTGTCGGGTGCCGCGGCCGCGACTGTGCTTTCGCAGGTGACATCGGCGATCCTTTGCCTGATCCGGCTGACCCGGATGCGTGACGTCGTCAGCATTAACCGTGCCAGTCTGAAAATCAGCCGCAAGATGGCCGGTCAGCTCCTGCGTATTGGTATGCCGGCTGGACTGACTCAGGCCATTTTTTCGCTCGCGATGGTGGTTGTCCAGGCGCTGACCAACTCCATGGGATATCAGGTGATTACGACCACGACCGCCGTCATGCGGATTGACGGCTTTGCCATGATGCCGAACTTCACGTTCGGTATCGCCGTGACGACCTTTGTCGGTCAGAACATGGGGGCAGGAAGAATCGACCGCGTCGACCGGGGCAGCCGTTCCGCCGCGTTGATGGCCGTGGGGGTGTCAGCATTTCTGACATTGACTCTTTTATTGTTCAGTGGTGTGATGATCCGGCTTTTCACCGATACGCAGGCGATTGTCGATCTGGGTATCCGTCAGATCCGGATTCTGGCAGCCGGTTATATCGCGATGTCAATGACACAGGTTTTCGGCGGCATCATGCGTGGTGCCGGCGATACGATGCCATCCATGTGGATCGCGATTTTTACCACTGTCGGCATCCGCGTTCCGGTGGCCTATACCATTGCCTGGTTCACCCGATCGCCTGAGTGGCCCAATGGTTCACCCGATGCCCTGTTCATCTCCCTGCTGACCAGTTGGGTTCTCGGAGCGGTCATGACCTATGGATGGTATCGGCGCGGGCACTGGCGTAAGAAGCAGCTGGTCAAAGCCAGTGAGAAAAATCAGGGCCATCGTCTTGATTCAACGCAACCGGACCATATTTCGGAAGCAATGGCTGAGGGCAGTGAGTCAGTCTGAACGGCGAACCTGCCGCGATGAAGGTCTTGCTCTGGCTGCCTGTTTGTCTGTCTGCAGACAAAGATCAAGGAATATTCTCGTGTAACGGATGCCTTCCTGATCAAACGGGAGGGTGATGGCACCGCGGCAGCTGCCGCGGCGGATGGCTTCGTCAACTCGCCGCTTCGGAAGCATGGGGCTTAACGGATGCAGGTGGCTGGCTGTTTGAGATTTACTCAACCAGCGCTGTGCCTGTGTCCGGTCGAAGAATACGGCCAGATCGGATTCAGACTGGCTGTCGGCGATCACACCGGACGGCAGGTAGATAAGCAGCGTCTGGTCATCCCAGTTTTCCACCCGTTCAATCTGGGCTTTATAACGCAGATAAAGGCGGGCTCTCTCCGGGTGATGGCGGCAGTGGCTGCCGATTTTCGCGCTGGTCAGCCAGCGGCTGAACTGCCGCTGGTCTTTCTTTTTTATTTTCTGCCAGACTGAATGATGGTCAGAAGGTTCACCGATCCGGCGATAGACGACCTGACAGCAGAGGTTTCGCGCATGCGATGGCATGGACCAGAATTTGAACAGACGTTTGAGCAGTCGGATTTGAAGCAATTGATCGGCATGGCTGAAGATAGAAGCGAACTGATCGGATGCCGCTGAGAACTGGTGCATATGCCCACGCAGAAGCGCATGAGCAGATAGTTCCTGATAGAGTGGCAGTTCACGGTCCAACTGGTAGCCGCGGGTCAGGTCGGCCAGTGTCATCTGCTGGCTTGCCAACGCTTTCATCAGGTCACGTATCACCGTCTGCCGGTCAGGACGGATGATATCAGAGATCAGGTGCAGTCCCGGATCTGACTGGCTAACTTGACGGATTTCAAGAATGGAGCAGAGCAGCGCCAAGGCCTTGCCGACGTCCGTCTGATGATAGGATCGCTGAAAGACGATCCAGCCGGACTGGTACATGGAAGGACAAGCCCGCTCCCGAATGATCAGGTGCAAACGGCTGATGGCTTCAGGCCCGGCCGCTTTGCGGGCGCTCATCCGGGCCAGCAGGGGAAACAGGAGCAGAATATCATGGCTGGTCAGCTGATGAGCCAGTTCAATAACCGCGCCACTGTCCGGCAACTGCTCAATGCGCTGCTGCAGCTGATCCAGGACTGCTTCGTCAGGCTC
>RZZF01000029.1 GCA_009929975.1 Clostridia bacterium | reverse complement strand
CCGTGAATCTCACCGAGTTCATCAATGACCTCACGGACGGCCATATAGATTTTGACCGCCTTGAGAATATTGGCCAGCGGAACATCTTCGACGGGCACCGGCCGTTTCTGCCAGAGCGCTTCTGCCGCTTCATCGCTGATCGCGCGGGCCCGGTCGTTCAGATCTTTCCAACTGCGGTAGAGGATCTGGACACCGAAGGTTGACTCAATCCGTTCATTGCACTCATTTTCCCACCAGTAGAAACGCTTGAAGATCTCCGCCTGCATGCCTTCGCCCGGACTGTCTTGGAACATCAGGAATCTCAGGCCACCCTTCATGGATCGCCGGGTTCCCAGAGCACGCAGGATCGTCTGGCCGATTTCCACGGTATAAGGTGCGAAGACATTCAGCTGCAGCTGCTGACGCAAAAATGAAACGATTTCCCAATCCCACATCTCAACCGTGCCGAAGGATGAAGTCAGGATAATCAGTGGCAGGTCAATGGCCTTCAGCTCGTCCTGGTGAGCGAAGACGGCACCGAACATCTGGGGAAAGACAACCGCGTCCGCACGGTCATCGATCGGTGTGCCGACCGGTTGCGGCGGTAGAAATTCAGCGGTATCACCGTACAGCGATTCAAGTGTCGTCATCTGTGTCTTGAATTGTTTTTGTTCTCGTTCATTGGCTTCAGTGAAGTAAAGCGGCATCAGTATGGCCTTCATGTCAGAATCCTCCAGTTTGTAAAATCCTCTACTCAAAGATTGACACAGATGCGGCGGCAGCGCAAGATACCCGCGGAATGAACCGGACTGATGATGTCATTGTGCATGAGAAAAGACGGCAAGACGCAAGGGATTTTATGATGATTGATGAAATCTCCGGACCAGCGGCAAATGGCGTTCATAATGTAACAAAAGTGCCCTTTTGCCTTGCCGGCCGGGGCTACAATGGCAAGCGTAGACCTTTGTCCGCCGCATGAAGCATGAACACCGTTCTCAACTTAAGAACGATGCCAATGGGAGGAATTATGATATGTTAATCAGCTTACATGATATACATCAATATAAAATGAAAGCCCGCGATGGCGAGATCGGCCATGTCAGTGACTTTATCTTCGATCAGAAAGACTGGAAACTTCGTTTCGTCGCGGATAAGACCAGCCGCGTCTTCGGCAGGGAAGTCCTGGTTCCGGCCAGCGCGATCAGCCGGACCGACTGGCGTGAACAGACCCTGCATGTCAATCTTGATCGTGAGCAGGTCCGCCAGGGCGAAAAGGTTAAAATACGCGAACTGCTCAGTCCCGGTGGCCGGCAGTATCTGAATATCAATGAGCTCATGATGATTCAACCGGGTTCACAGCATCTGCCGATGTCCAGCTCGCCGTCCACAGATCACGGCAGCCTCGGTGTTCTGATGAACAATATGCTGCCGGAAAATCAACGTGAACGGGTGATTGTCCAGGATCTCGAGAATGATGAATCATTGCAGAGTACGCAGATGGTGCTTGGTTTTCGTATCACCACGCGCAATGGTGAACTCGGCCGGGTCGAAGATTTCATTGTAGATGAAAGCGACTGGTCGATCCAGTACATGGTGATCAGAACCAGCGGCGCGGATGTTGACAAGCGGATTCTTGTCAGTCCGGAATCGATTGACTGGGTCAGTTGGCGCAAAAAACATGTATCCGTTGACATGGACAGTGAAAAACTGCAGGGCTGCCCCAATCTGAAACTGACCTTCCCGCTCAGCCAGAAGTATCGTGAGCTGCTGGATTCACAGTATGAATGCGGTAGTTTCTGGACTTGACAGCTGAAATTGAGTGAAACCGATCACAGGAGACCTGACGCTCTGAGCGCCAGGTCTTTTTTCTGCCGTCAGGCTGGATCATCGCGGTTTATGGCATAATGAAGAAGAACGGGGGGACGAAAGATGGAATATCGCACACTGGGCCAGACCGGCCGTACCGTCAGCCGCATCGGGTTTGGCGGAGCACCGGCAGGCTTGAAGAATTACCTTCGGCCATATGATCCGGCCGACCGGCGGCAGCGGGATGATTTTCAGGCTGCGATCAGAACCGCGCTGGAACTCGGCATCAACTATTTTGACACCGCGCCCGGTTACGGCGGGGGCATCAGCGAACAGATTTTCGGTGAAGCGCTGGCGGATCAGCCGGCGGATCATCTGTGGCTGGCAACCAAGGTTGGTCCGTGCGGCCGGGATGACGTGCTTCGATCCCTGGAACGGAGCCTGAACAATCTGCACCGTCCCTCGATCGATCTGCTGCAGATCCATGGCGACACAATCTCAGATCAGATGGCGGCGGATATGCTGGCTCCGGGGGGAATGATCAGCGGGATGGAGCAGGCCCGCCGGGATGGCATGGTGCGCCATATCGGCTTTACCAGCGAAAATATGAATGGCGCGGTTGAGACCCTGATTGCGTCCGGCCGCCTTGAGACGATGCAGATCGGCTATAATTTTCTGTTTCAACACCCCTATGAACCAACGCGTCCATTCGGCTGCATGCTGCAGGCTGAGGCAGCCGGTATGGGCATCATCACCATGCGGACCACGACATCCGGCCTGTTTCAGCGCTGGATCCGCCAGATCCGTCCGGATGATGCGTTTGACTACACGCCGGCACTGATTCAATTTGTTCTATCCAATCCGCTGGTCGATACCGCGCTGATCGGGATGCGCAGTCCTGCTGAAGTCCGTCAGAACTGCGCGTTCTGCGATGATCTGGACGGACGCATCGATCTCGATGAGTTTCACCGGCGTTATCTGGCTCAGCCTTGAAGGAGGATTCATATGCATCAATTTCCATCTGCTGATACGATTTTTTCCGACTCCAGTTCAGCCGAAACATCCTGCGATCTGATCGTGATTGGCCACCTCAAATGGAATCCCTATTTCGGTGAACAGGCTGACCAGCCGCCCCGCGGCGATCCATCGACCTGTACATCGGTTCTGATCCGCGGCCTGGACAGACAGGGTCAGCCCTATGCGCTGCTGGTTGACCCGACCCTGCGCCATTCGGCTGCTGACTATTATTTTGATCTGAACCGGCGGACGGGCCTGTCTCCACAAGCGATCACGCACTGTTTCGTTACGCATGAGCATATGGATCATCAGGCCGGACTGGCCTATTTTCCTGACGCGCGCTGGCTGGCTGCCGAACCGGTGGCTGCCGCTCTGAGATCATCCCCTTATATTGATGGATCGGCCATCACATCGGTCCGCGGCGAATTCCTGCCCGGCATCCGTTTGCTCGCCCTGCCAGGCCATACCGCGAGCCTGCATGGACTGGCCCTGCTGCAAAATGGCCAACGCACCGTGATCGCGGCTGATGCTGTGATGACCCGGGACCATTTTCGTGAGCAGACTTGCATGTTTGAACAGAATAAAGAACAGGCGGCCGCAACCATTCAGTGGCTGCGCCGCCATGTTGAGATCATCATTCCCGGCCATGACAATATAATCATGAATCAGTGGACTGAATCCTGATTACCAGATCCGTGACTTGTCATTCAACTGCCAAAGATCCAACTGCCCGCTCAATTGACTGAGAATCGGCCGGCTGGCCTGGTTCAGTTTATTCAGAAGCGCTTCGGGCAGCTCAGTTTCAGCCGCGTCGGCATTCGCCTGCAGCTGGTCCAGCGTACGGCAGCCGGCGATGACACTGGTCACGCCGGGCTGGGCGGTCAGCCAGGCAATTGCCTGGACAGCCGGTTCGATCCCACTGTTTGTTTTGATATCAGCCATGGTCCTGAGCAGGGCGGTCAGTTCTTTTTCCGCTCCGCTGCCGCCATGACGGGCCAGCGGCTGATAGCGGCTGTCAAAGTGAATCGTTCTGCGCCGGTTCGGCGGCAAATCGTCCAATGATGCGAATTTACCGGTCAGAAGCCCCTGCATCAGGGGCATATAGGCCAGGACTCCGATCTGTTGCTTTCGGCAATAGGGAAGGACGGTTTCTTCCATCGCTCTGGACACAAGATTATAGGCAAATTCATTGGCGACAACGATCAGGCCGATCTCGCGGGCGATCTCCAGTGTCGCGGTCGCGAAATTGCTGACTCCGACCGCCCGGATCGTACCGCGCTGCTGTTCCTGCCGCAGTGCCTCAAGATTCGCGCGAAGCAGTGATTCATCTTTGACCGGCCAGTGGATCATCATCACATCAATGACATCGGTCTGCAGACGTTTCAGACTGTCCGTTATGGTCTGATGATAGTGTGTGAGCTGCTGCTCGTCCTGAACCGGGATCTTGTTGCAGATCACCGCGTCCTGACGGCGCCCCTGCAGCGCGATTCCCAGAGACTGCTCACTTCGGCCGTCATTATAGCCGAAGGCGGTATCGAAAAAGTTGACCCCGCGATCCAGTGCGGCGTGAACCAGCCGGTTGACCTCGGATTGTTCCTGTTGGCCCTAGTAACTGTCGGCATCACCGCCGAAACTCCAGCATCCGACCGTCAGCGGGCTGACAAACAGGTCTGATTTACCCAGTTGCAGTTTTTTCATGATTGACTTCTCCATTCTCATAGCGGCCGGCTTTGGCAGCCGCCATTGCTTATTCTGAATAATGCTTACAGTGTACGTGACGCGGCGGCATAGGCTTCCGCGATTGCCTGGTCAGCCGGATAACCGGCGAAACGTTCAGTGGTCGGACGCATCGGTTCACACAGGACGGGTCCTTCATAGCCATTCTGGCGAAAGATACCCAGCACAGCCGCGCTGTTGATCACGCCGGTGGTCATCGGCAGTGCCCGGGTCAGATCCTTCAGATCGTCCCGTGCGACACCGGCCGGGGCGTCATTGATATGGACACAGACCATGCGCGCATGGTTGGCCGCGGCCAGATAGACATCATCAAGACGGCCGCTGCCGGTGTACCAGTGGTAGGTGTCAAAGAGAAATCCGCTATTCCCGCCGGCGGCATCCGCGATCGCCAGAACGCCGGCGATCGTGTGCACGAAACGATGCGGCCGCATGGTCCGGAGTTCCTGCGGTCCGAGAAATTCCAGACCGTAGCGGATCTGATTCATGTTGAGAACCGCCTCGATCCGGCGCAGCCGCTGGACATGCCAGTCGAAAGTTTCCGCAAATGAAGGTGAGTCATGGCTTGGCCAGACATGATTGTAAGCTCGGCGCATACCGACCGAGCGGGCTGTGTCCGCCCATTGTTTCAGTGTTTCCAATGCTTTCTCGAAGCGTGCTTCGTCCAGTTCTGGATCAAAGAAATCGGCGGGTGTCGGCATCAGGCCCCACTGCAGTCCAAGATCGCGGACGATTCTGCCCGCTTCATGTAATTTCCCGGGCTGGTTCATCCATTCCGCAGTAACCTGAATGCCTTTGAATCCGGCCTTGGCGGCCAGACGGGCAGTGGTGGCAAAATCGCCTCGGATCCCCAACATAGCGGCATCAAATGTCAGATACATATCACATGACCCCTTTCTGGTGGTTCGCGGCATCCCCGGTGAGCGCCTGAATGAATGACAGGCTGCTTTCCAGATTGGCCTCATCATGAATTCCGTGCAGAATAAAACTATCGGTATAGCCGCTTTCAGCCAAATGGTTCAGGTAATAAGGAAAATCGATGATCCCGTCGCCGGCGTGGGTGAAGGACAGGCCCGGGCCGGCCTGCAGATCCTTGCCATGGGCCAGGCACAGGTCGCTGCCGAGCAGTGTGAAGGCTTCATCGATCACCGGCCGCACCTGTTCAGGCTCTGCCTGTCCTGGCGCGAACAGATTGGCGGCGTCCATGATGATTTTCAGATGCGGTGTCTGATATTCGTCGAGCAGGCGGCGTGCCCGCCCGGCACTGTTGACACAGTTGCTTGCCTCACTTTCTATACCCAGAATCAGCCCGTAGCGCTGCGCGTCAGGCAAAATCGCCTCGAGGCTGCGGCGCAGGTCATCCCAGGCCTGCGGCAGCAGACTGTCCGGGTGGAAGCGCCACATGCTGTCGGGATGCCGGCTTCCGGTACAGAGCGTGACAATCGGGCAGTCAAGGTCGGCACAGGCATCAGCCATGACATGAAACCGCTCAATGCCGAGCTGGCGCATATCCCGATCCGGGTGGATCATGTTGAAGGTTCCGTTCACAGCCACAATCCGGATCGCGCTCCCGCTTGAATGACGGATGATCTGCCGCAGCAGCGCGGCAGGGATCCGGGAGGGCATTTCTTCCAACCCGGTTGTAAGAAAATTGAACTGGACGGTCCGATAGCCCATCGCCGCGGCATCATGGAAGAAGGATGCCAGATCGGGCCGCTGCAGTTCCGGTGAGTAAAAGCCAATGTCCATGGAAACCTCCCGGTCAGTCAAGACCCATTGAGCGCAGGATACGTTCGGCCGTGCCGGTAAAATTTTCGTCAGCACCCCAGGAAAAGCGGAAGATAGCCCCTTCGCCGCCACCGGATCCGATCGCGTCCGCGTAGATCATCTGTCCGTCACTTAATAGCGTCACGGTCAAGGTCGCGCGATTGGATGTCCGCATGTAATATTTGTCGAAAACCATGCAGATCAGCGTCTGACCGCCGAGATTGCGTACGACGCTGTCAACCAGACTGCATGACAGGGCATGCTGGCTTAATTCGGCTTCCAGATGCCGGGCAAGTGTATGAATGTCACCCCGGCCGCTCAGTGAGATCTTTGCCATATGGTGTCGCCTCCTGTGAAGAAATGATACTTCCATTGTAGCAGATCCGGGCCGGATCAACAGAAAAAAAGAACCCCCGGCCGAAAGACCGGAGGTTCTTGAATTGACGTGTAACGCGTCGGGTCAGCGATAATTATTGGGTCTGTAGCAATCTCTGCAATAAACCGGGCGATCGTCGCTGGGCTTGAAGGGAACTTCTGTTTCTTTTCCGCACTCGGCACAGATTGCCGGGTACATGACACGCTCGCCGCGGCCACTGCGGAAACCGCCATTGCCTCTGGACTGTTTTCTTGCTGCACGGCAGGAGGGGCAACGCAGAGGATCATTTTCAAATCCTTTTTCGCGATAAAAAGCCTGTTCCTGTTCGGTGAACACAAATACTGAGCCACAATCTTTGCAATTAATGTTCTTGTCTGCCATTTCTTGATCCTCTTTCGTTTCTTGTTGAAACATTTGAATTATTCCCTTACAAATCGTCGTTTTCACTGCAGACTCATAAGGACTTTACACTAACACACGAAAGTCAATAATACAAGTATTTCCCGGCAATTTTATCGATTCTGTCCTGATTTCGCTCATTTATGGTCCTGTTCAGCCGCGAAGCGGGTCATGAAACGGATCAGTTCATCGATTCCTTCCTCAGGCATCGCGTTGTAGATGGATGCCCGCATGCCGCCGGTGCTGCGATGGCCGGCCAGATTGACCAGCCCGGCTGCTTCCGCCTCGCGGGAGAACACGGCGTCGAGATCATGATCCCCGGTGGCGAAGGTGACATTCATGATCGACCGGTGCTCCGGCATAATACGCGTCTTATAGAAGTGCGACTGATCAAGATAGCGGTAGAGCTTTTCTGCCTTGCGCCGGTTGATTTCAGCCATCCGCGCCAGGCCGCCGATCGTGCCGTCCAGCCATTCTAGTACCAGGCCGCACATATAAATTGAGTAGCACGGCGGTGTATTGAGCATGCTGCCGTTGCGGTCCATGATCTGGTAATTCATCACCTGCGGCGTTTGTGCCTGCTGCCGGCCGAGCAAGTCCTCGCGGACGATCACAACGGTCAGTCCGGCCGGAGCCATGTTTTTCTGGGCTCCGGCATAAACCAGAGCAAAGCGGGAGATGTCGATCGGTTCAGAGAGGATGCAGGATGAAAGATCCGCGACGAGGGGAATACCGCCGGTATCCGGAATCTCAGGGAAGCGCGAACCGAAGATGGTGTTGTTATAGCAGATATGGACATAATCGGCATCGGGACGCAGATCCGCGGCTGAGAATTCAGGCACACGGTCAAATAAGGTGGCCTCACTCGAAGCCGCCGCGCGGATATCGCCATAATGGCAGGCTTCCTGATAGGCTTTCTGCGAGAATTGGCCGCTGATAATATAGTCCGCTTTGCCTGAGCCGCTGAGCAGATTGAGTGGAACCGCCGCGAATTGTGCGGTCGCGCCGCCTTGCAGGAAGAGTACCCTGTAATTGTCCGGAATCGCCATGATATCGCGCAGACGGCGTTCCGTATCGGCGATAATGGCCTCGAAGACGGGGGAGCGGTGGCTCATTTCCATCACGGACATACCGCAGCCCTGGTAATCAGTGATTTCCGACGCGGCTTTTTGCAAAACCGGCAGAGGCAGAACCGAAGGGCCTGCTGAAAAATTATAGACTCTGTGCATCGCTGATGATCCTTTCCTTCTGATAAATAGCGGTTCAGGCCGTGAGAATCTGTTCGATCTGCCGCAGTTCTTCCGGACTGAAGTCCAGATTGGCCAGTGTGGCCACATTTTCTTCAATCTGGGCAGGCCGGCTGGCGCCGATCAGCGCCGAGGTCACCCGTCCACCGCGCAGCACCCAGGCCAGCGACATCTGGGTCAGGGACTGGCCGCGCGACCGGGCCACTTCACCGAGTTGTTTGATCACGGCCAGTTTTTCCTCAGTCAGGTCACGTTCGCTGAGAAATTGTGATTTTCCCGCGGCTCGGGAATCGGCCGGGATCCCGTTGATATATTTCCCCGTCAGCACGCCGCCGGCCAGAGGGGAGAAGGCAATGCTGCCAACACCTTCACGTTCCAGCACATCAAGCAGGCCGTCCTCGACCCACCGGTTGAGCATGGAATAGGATGGCTGATGGATCAGGCAGGGTGTTCCCATGTCTTTCAATAGTGAAATCGCGGCAGCGGCTTCATTCGGCTTATAATTGGAAATACCGACATACATCGCTTTACCCTGTTTCACAGCACTGGCCAGCGCCCCCATGGTTTCTTCCAGAGGCGTGTCCGGATCCGGCCGGTGGTGATAGAAGATATCCACATAGTCGAGTCCGAGCCGGTTCAGGCTCTGATCCAGGCTGGCAAGGAGATACTTGCGTGAGCCCCAGTCGCCGTAGGGACCTTCCCACATGCCGTAGCCGGCCTTGCTGGAGATGATCATTTCGTCGCGATACGGAGCGAAATCCTGCTTGAGGATGCGGCCGAACGCGATTTCCGCCGATCCTGGCGGCGGACCGTAGTTGTTGGCAAGATCAAAATGGGTGATGCCGAGGTCAAACGCGGTCTGCACCATCTCACGCATATTCTCAAAACTGTGATCACCACCGAAATTGTGCCACATGCCCAGTGAAATGGCCGGCAGACGCAGTCCGCTGCGGCCGCAGCGGCGATAGACCATATCCTGATAACGGGATGCTTTTGCCTGGTAAACCATATCCCAGTCCTTCTTTCTCCGGCGATGCCGGTCTTTTTTTCATCATACTCTATTTTACCGGATCAGGGTATCCGGTCCCAGTCCGGATTGAGTCGATTGTCTGCATGAATACTGACAAATTTGTCATGTTCTTCAGGCGCGTCATCCGATATACTGAAAGTGCCTTTCTGACCGGATGAACCGATGACAGACCGCCAGCCAATGGCATCGACACTTGAGAATAGGGAAAGGAAACGCTATGACACGAAGCGAGTCAGAACGAATCATTGAAGTCAGCAATTTAAGTAAATCGTATGGCCAGATCCGGGCCGTACGGGACATCAGTTTTTATGTTGAACGCGGGAAATTTTTCGCGTTTCTCGGACCGAACGGCGCGGGAAAATCGACGACCATTGATATGATCTGCACATTCATGCCGCCGGACAGCGGAGAGGTCAGCATCGACGGCTTGCGGCTCGGTCGCGATGACGCGGCGATCCGCTCGAAAATCGGGGTTGTCTTCCAAGATGGACTGCTCGACTTGCTCCTGACCGTGGAGGAGAATCTGTCTGTTCGTGCCAGTTTTTACCAGATGACCCGTCAGGAACGCGCTGCGGCGATCACACGTGTCGCAAAGACTGCCGGGATACAGGATTTGCTCAAGCGTCCTTACGGCCGTCTGTCCGGCGGTCAGCGCCGTCGCTGCGACATTGCCAGGGCGCTGCTCCATACACCGGATATTCTCTTTCTCGATGAACCGACGACCGGCCTGGATCCTCAGACGAGAAAAATTGTCTGGGAGACGATTCTGCGACTGCAGCAGGAACAGCAGATGACGATTTTCATGACCACCCACTATATGGAAGAGGCTGCTACGGCTGATTATGTGATCGTCATCGATAATGGCGGGATCGCGGCGCGTGGCACCCCGCTGGCTCTGCGCGACCGCTACACATCGGATCGCCTCATGATCCGCTGCCATGAGCCACATCAGGTCTGCCGGAAACTGGAGGCCGATGGCTATGACGCGCTGATGGAGCGCGATCGTGTTGTCGTTCGTCTGCCGGATACGCTGGCAGCACTGCCGCTGCTCAACGCGTTGTCAGAACAGCTGATCAGTTTTGAAGTGCAGAGCGGAACCATGGATGACGCGTTTATCGCGATCACCGGAAAGGAGCTGCGCGAATGATTGAGTTAGCAAAACGTCAGCTGCTGATCTTTTTCCGCGACAAAAGCGCCGTCTTCTTCTCGCTGCTGTCTGTCTTCATCATCATCGCCCTCTACGCGCTGTTTCTCGGTGATGTGTGGGCCAACAGCCTGGGTGATCTGCCCAACGGCCGCCAGGTGATGGATGCCTGGATCATCGCCGGGATCCTGGCAGTGACCTCCGTCACCGCGACGATGGGAGCCTTCGGCATCATGATCGAGGACCGTTCCCGCCATCTGATCCGCGATTTTTACTCTTCTCCGATCCCGCGCAGCCGTCTGATGGGCGGCTACATCATCGGATCGTTCGTGATCGGTCTGGTGATGAGTCTGGTCGCGCTGGTCTTGTCACAGGCCTATCTGCTGGCCGGGGGAGGGCAGCTGCTGCCGTTCATTGATTATCTGAAAATCCTCGGTGTCCTGATGCTGACAACGTTGGCGAACACATCCATGCTGCTGTTCATGGTCGCGTTTTTCAGCAGCCTCAACGCTTTTTCCACCGCAAGCACCATCATCGGCACCCTGATCGGTTTTGTGGCCGGTATCTATCTGCCGGTCGGCCAGCTGCCGGAAGCGGTCCGCCTGATCGTCAAGCTGTTTCCGGTTTCCTATTCGGTTTCAGTCTTCCGCCAGATCATCATGCGGCCGCAGCTTGAGATTGCCTTCGCTGGTGTTCCGCTAGAGGCGAGAACCGGATTCGAACAGTTTATGGGTGTGACACTGCATTTTTCTGACTGGCAGGTGCCCATCTGGTTTTCGCTATTGATACTGGCGGTTTCTGCGCTGGTCTTCATGCTGACCGGTCTTGTTGTGATC
>RZZF01000303.1 GCA_009929975.1 Clostridia bacterium | reverse complement strand
TTCTTGATCTTGTGAGAGACCATGCCGTTAATCGCGGTCCGGGCCGGGCCGAGGTACTGGCGGGGATCAAAGTGGGACGGATTCTCCGCGAAGTATTTGCGGATCGTGCCGGTCATCGCCAGACGCAGGTCAGAGTCGATATTGATCTTGCAGACGGCCATGCCGGCCGCTTTGCGCAGCATGTCTTCCGGTACACCGATCGCGTCCGGCATGTCGCCGCCGAACTCATTGATCATGGCGACATATTCCGGAATGACGGAGCTGGCGCCGTGCAGGACGATCGGAAAACCGGGCAGGCGTTTTTCGATCTCTTCAAGGATATCGAAGCGCAGCTGCGGTTTGGTGCCGGGTTTGAACTTGTAGGCGCCGTGACTGGTGCCGATGGCGATCGCCAGGGAGTCGCAGTTGGTCCGGGTGACGAAATCGACCACCTGGTCCGGGTTGGTATAGGACGCGTCGGCGGCGGAGACATTGACATCATCCTCAACACCGGCGAGACGGCCCAGTTCAGCCTCAACGACCACACCATGCGCATGGGCGTATTCAACGACCTGCTTGGTCAGGCGGATATTTTCTTCATAATCATGGTGGGAGCCGTCGATCATGACCGAGGTGAAACCACCGTCGATGCAGCTCTTGCAGAGCTCGAACGTGTCGCCGTGATCAAGATGGAGCGCGATCGGCAGATCGGTTTCCTCCAGAGCGGCTTCGACCAGTTTGACCAGATACGTGTGGTTGGCATATTTGCGGGCGCCTGAGGACACCTGCAGGATCAGTGGCGCCTGCAGCTCTTTCGCCGCTTCGGTAATACCCTGGATAATTTCCATATTGTTGACATTGAATGCCCCAATCGCATATCCACCGGCATACGCCTTCTCGAACATTTCCTTGGTTGTAACTAATGGCATACGTTCATCTCCTATCACATGATTTCACTCGTGACAGATCCCGGACCCAGTTGTCAGATGACAAAAAGGGTACCCGCCTATCATGTACATTTTACGGGTGTTTTCCCTGTGCGTCAATCGCCATCCCACAGCGGCAGGAAATGATCCCGGCAATTGATCAGGCGGAAGGCCGGACGGAGCGAATATTTTGACATCCCCCCCGCTTTCCGCTAGAGTTAAAAGGATTAAGTTACGCGCAGGAGGATCTTTGCTTGACAAAAGATAATCCGCTCGGCTATGAGAAAATCGGCCGGCTTCTGTTCCAGTATTCTGTCCCATCCATTGTTGGTATGACGGTCAGCGCGTTTTACAATATCGTCGACCGCATTTTCATCGGCAACAGTCCCGATCTGGGAACGGACGGGCTGGCCGGCATCACCATCGCGTTTCCGGTCATGATCATCACCCTCGCCCTGGGTATTCTTTTCGGCGTCGGCGGCGCGACGCTTTTCTCGCTGCGCCTCGGTGAAGGCAAGCAGAAAGAAGCCGAATACGCGCTTGGCAACTCGTTCTTCCTGCTGCTCTCGGTTGGCGTGATCTACATGATCGCCGGTCAGATTTTCCTGCGGCCGCTGCTGCGTGCCTTCGGTGCCAGCACCGCTGTCCTGCCTTACGCGACGGAATACATGCGCACCATCCTGTTCGGCGCCGTCTTCCAGATGGTCAGCCTCGGCTTCAATCATTTCATCCGCGCCGATGGCAGTCCGCGCGTCGCGATGCTCTCGATGTTTCTCGGTGCCGGGGTGAATATCATCCTCGATCCGCTCTTCATCTATGTTTTCCGCTGGGGCATGACCGGTGCCGCGCTGGCGACCGTGATCGCGCAGGGCTGCTCCTTTATCTGGGTTATCTCATATTTCCGTGGCAAACGCTGCCATCATCGATTGAGGCTGGAACTGATCCGGCCGCGGGCCAGAATTGTCGGGCGGATTATCACGCTCGGTCTGCCCGGGTTCTTCCTGCAGCTGGCCAACAGTGTGCTCAATGTCACGTTGAACCGCAATCTGCAGGCTTATGGCGGCGATATCGCGATTTCCGGCATGGGCATCATCAACAGCCTGGGGACGATCCTGACCCTGCCGGTCATCGGTACACGCCAGGGCGCCCAGCCAATCATCAGCTTCAACTACGGGGCGGCCAAATATCAGCGGGTACGCCAGACCGTGCTGATGGCGATCGGCATCGCCACCGTGATCCTGCTCATCGGGACCCTGATCATCCGGATCATGCCGGAAACCCTGATCGGCTTGTTCAACCAGGATCCGGATCTGCTCGTCTTCGGCCGCCACGCGCTGCTGACCTGGTTCCTCTGCCTGCCGACTGTCGGCTTCCAGATCATGGCCTCCAGCTATTTCCAGGCCATCGGCAAATCAGCGGTCGCCACCTTTCTGACCCTGACCCGCCAGGTCATCTTCCTGATCCCGGCCCTGCTTGTCTTCCCGCT
>RZZF01000302.1 GCA_009929975.1 Clostridia bacterium | reverse complement strand
TATCGAGCGTGCCGAAACCTTTGTTTGCCGCCAGAAGCACGGTATTGCGCTCACGGCGGAACGGCGGTGTCGGCCAGTCGATTTCCGGATCATTGTTCATCAGCCGGGCACCACAGGCATCCGTCGCGGTCACGTGATCACCGGCCATCAGCAGGTCGGTGACAACACCCTCGCCGCCCCACTCATTGCCGGTCTGTGATGTCAGGCCTTCGACAATATTGAGGCAGGGCTTGAGGATCATCGCGAAGTCCACCATACAGTAGGGCAGCCGGACCATGTGATGAAAATAGGAACGGGGCCGTCCGGCCGGCGGCAGCGGGCTGACACCAAAGAAATTTTTGGTACACAGGGTAATCCCGGTTGATTTATGCGATTTCATTTTTGCCACTGAGACCACCGCGTCGGCATCCGCGAAATGAGAGGAAAGAAGATAGCGGTTGAACATCAGGCCGCCTTCCTTGATCTCATACCACTGAACCGGCTGATTGCTGCCGTTGACAAATTCCACGCCCATCTCTTCCAGCATCGGCTTGAAATAGACATCGACTTCATCACCGGTCAGTGTGGTGTCGACCACCGATAGTCTGGCGGTCGTTTTTTCCTTGAGCAGACGAAGCACGCCGAGCATGACCCGGGGATCAACCAGCTCACGATACGTATCCTCAAAGAAGGCCAGCCGCTCCGGCGGCCAGACCGCGTTGAATTTGATGACGATTTTCTTTGCTTTTTTCAGTTGTTCCCAGGAACGATCCAGCGAAGCGGTCACATCACGCAGCGCGGAATCAATTTCAGCCTGACTGCTGCGGTGATCGCAGCGGACAACATTGACTTTATAGTCTTTTTGCTTCATCAGCGGACTCCTCCTCAGCGCTGGCGATAAACCGCCTCACGCAGCCCTTTCAGATAGCCGATCGCGAACAGGCGGCCGATATTGGAATAAGAAGGATTGTCATTGCTGTCGCCCGCCATCGTCGGAACATGGTCCGGACGGCAGACCCCTTCATACCCGATGTCACGATACGCTTCCATGCAGGCCAGCATATCGGTCTTGCCTTCATCATGAAATGCTTCCTGAAAATTATACTTGTCCCCTTTGACATCACGGAAATGAACAAAGAAGATTTTTTCCTGTTTTCCGAAATGGCGGATGACGCCCGGCAGATCGTCAGTCATCAGGGTAAAGTTGCCCATGCACAGCGCGATGCCATTGACCGGGCTGGGATACATGTCGAGCAGACGCTGGTAATTTTCAATGCTGCTCATGATCCGTCCCATACCGCGCATCGGTGAAATAGGCGGATCATCCGGATGCATCGCCAGTTTAACGCCGGCTTTTTCCGCCACCGGCACGAATTTGTCAAGAAAATACTGCAGGCTGTCCCACAGGGTCTCTTCACTGACTTCACCATATTCAGTCAGAGGGGCTTTCTGCATCTGTTCATGATCATAACCGGTGACCAGAGCGCCGCCACGACCGGGAATCGTCGATGATGTACGGGTCCAGTTCAGTACCGGCATCCATTCGTAACACCAGACCGGAATGTTCAGCTTGCCCATATTGCGAATCAGCTCACAGGCATTCTCGATTTCTTCGTCACGTCCCGGAAGACCCAGTTTCGCTTTGTTCAAAGGCGGACGGCTCTCGATGACTTCGAGCTTGAAGCCGCCATTCTCATAGGCGTTCTTCATTTCCAGCAGTGACAGATAACTCCAGGGAGCCTGGTCGCCTTTCATATGCGCCCGGCTCAGATCCATGCCGCCGACCACATGCTCAATGCCGACCTGTTTTACCAGATCCCAGAGTATGGTGCGTCTTGGCGGGAAAACTTCTGCGATTTTAATCATGATGCTACCTCCAGAATATTTTTGGCCTCATGTTCCATTGTACCATCAAATGAAAAACGTCCAAGGTCTTTAGGGTAATTCCGGTAAATATTTGGTTGAATCAACTTGCCTGATAGGAAGCGGATCGATATGCTTATAGTCAGACTATGAATCATCTGGAGGTTGATGACATGAAAAATGCTGTCGTTACAGGCGCTGATCGCGGTCTCGGGCTGGCGTTATGCGATCGTCTGCTGCAACTCGGCTGGCAGGTGTTTGCCGGCCAGTTCATGCCCGAATGGCCCGATCTTGAATCGCTCAGAACCCGATTTCCCGAACGGCTTCATCTGGTTTCGCTCGACGCCGGTTCTGATGAATCCGTCATCCAGGCAGCTGCCACAGTCTCAACGCGGACAGACCATGTGGACATGCTGATCAATAACGCTGGAATCGGAGCGCGCGGCGAAGGCGATCTTGACGGAGACATTCATCTTGAAGGCTCCCTCGCCGCGATGAATGTCAACAGTGTCGGTCCGCTGCGCGTGGCCAGAGCCTTTCTGCCGCTGCTGCAG
>RZZF01000301.1 GCA_009929975.1 Clostridia bacterium | reverse complement strand
AGCCAGGTATCCTGCAGCACCATGCCGAAATGGCGGCGCAGCTCATGCCGCGGCAGGCCGCGGATATCATGACCATCGATCGTGATACGCCCGCTGTCGATATCATAGAAACGCATCAGCAGCTTGACCAGCGTGGTTTTACCGGCGCCGGTCGGTCCGACAATCGCGACGCGCTGTCCCGGCCGTACTTCTAAGGAAAAATCATGGATGACCGGGTGCTGCGGATCATAAGCGAAGCGGACATGTTCAAAACAGACATGTCCGCCGCTGATATTGACCGGCTGCGATATCGCGGCATCCGCACTGGATTCCGCTTCATCAAGAAATTCGAAAACGCGCTCAGACGCCGCCAGTGCCGACTGGAGAACCGTTGCGATGCTGGCGGCCTGGGAGACCGGCTGGGTGAACGAGCGGACATACTGGATGAACGCCTGAATGTCACCAACCGTGATCATCCGGCGAATCGCCAGCCAGCTGCCGAGAATTACGATGACGACATAGCCGATATTGCCGATGAAAGTCATGACCGGCATCATCAGCCCGGAAAAGAACTGGGATTTCCAGGCGGTTGTGTGCAGCTCCTGATTGATTTCGGAAAACCGGCTGATCGAGCGCTGTTCGGCATTGCTGACCCGGACGATCAGATGGCCGCTGTACATTTCCTCAACATGACTGTTCACCTCGCCGAGCAGGGCCTGCTGCCGGACGAAAAAACGCTGCGAGAAACGGACTGCCGTGGCGATCATCAGGCCGGTCAGCGGCAGCAGGGCGAGTGCGGCCAGGGTCATCTGCCAGCTGATACTCAGCATCATGATCAGGACGCCGGCCAGGGTCGTGACCGCGGTGACGGTCTGTGAGAGGCTCTGGTTCAGTGTATTGCTGACGGTATCCACATCATTGGTCACTCTGGAGAGCACTTCACCATGCGACTGGCGGTCAAAATAGCTCAGGGGCAGCCGGGCGATTTTCTCCGAAATGTCCCTGCGGAAGCGATAGCTGATCCGCATCGCGACACCGGACATCAGATAGGCCTGGATATAGTTGAGGACGCCGCTGACAGCATAAAGCAGGACCAGCCAGACCAGCAGCCGGCCGATCGCGCCGAAATCAATCCCGCCGCTGCCGCCGATCCGGGCCAGCGCGCCTTCAAACATCAATGTGGTCGCCCGGCCCATCAGTTTGGGGCCGATAATCGCGAAGACCGTACTGGCCGCGGCGAACAGCAGGACGACACTCATGATCAGCCGGTAGGGGCGAAGGACCTTCAGCAGGCGGCGCAGAGCAGCACCGGCATCGCGGGCTTTTTCGCCGCCATGCATGGCCGGCGGACCGCCGCCGGGACCGTGGCCGCCGGCCGGACGACGCTGCCCGGCCGGTTTTGCCGGTTCACGCCCGGAGATTTCTGTCGGTCGGGGTTGATGCCGTTTCATCGGGCCAGTTCCTCCTCAGACAGCTGTGACGCGGCGATCTCATGATAAACCTGACAGGTACGCAGCAGGTCGCGATGTCGGCCGCGGCCGACAATCCGGCCGTCGTCAAGCACGATAATCTGATCTGCGTGCAGAATGGTGCCGATGCGCTGGGCGACAATCAGGACCGTGGCCTGGCCGGTTTTCTGCTTCAGCGCCCGGCGCAGGGACGCGTCTGTCCGATAGTCGAGAGCAGAGAAACTGTCATCGAAGATATAGATGTCAGGATTCCCGGCCAGCGCGCGGGCGATCGAGAGGCGCTGGCGCTGGCCGCCTGAGACATTGGCTCCGTTTTGCGCGATCGGCCGGGCCAATCCACCCTCGTCACTGTTGACGAAGTCGGCGGCCTGTGCGGTCTCAAGGGCCGCCGCAAGCTCTTCTTCCTCTGCGGTCTCAGCGGAAAAACGCAGATTGGAGGCGATATCGCCGGAGAACAGCATGCTTTGCTGGGGCACATAGCCGATCCGCCGCCGCAGCTCGGTCTGGCGAACCTGCCGGATATCAATCCCGTCGATCAGAATCTGCCCTTCCGTGACATCATAGAAGCGCGGGATCAGATTGATCAGGGTCGATTTACCGCAGCCGGTACTGCCGATGATCGCGGTTGTCTGGCCGGGACGGGCCGTCAGGCTGATCCGGTGCAGCACATCGTCATCCGCGCCGGGATAGCGGAAACTGACCTGGCGCAGCTCGATTTCACCGGGACCATCAGCCGGAAATGAGGCCGGCTGCTCGGGATCACGGATCGACGGCTCGACTTTGAGCACCTCATCAATGCGCTGGGCCGACACGCTGGCCCGCGGGATCATGATGAAGATCATCGACACCATGAGGAAAGACATGATGATCTGCATCGTATACTGGATGAATGCCATCACATCACCCACCTGCATGCTCTCCTGATCGATCTGCTCCGCGCCGATCCGGAT
>RZZF01000300.1 GCA_009929975.1 Clostridia bacterium | reverse complement strand
GATCATGGGACAGCTGCATGACGGATCTATCCTGCTTCTGCACACAGTGTCTGACACCAATGTGCAAATCTTCGCGCGGCTGATTGATGGAATCAGAGACAGGGGCTACACCATCGCGCCGCTGCCCTGATCGTCAGGCTGGACAGAAGAGAGTGGATGACTGGCATCAATGATTTGTTTCGGTTATAATTTTCTTCAGGCCGCTTGTCCGGTCTGAAGAAAGATGAGGATGGCAGATCATTGAGTCAATCAAAACAACAGCCGCTTTTCCGCCGGCTGAAATTCCTGCCGATGCGGCAGCGGTATCTGATGCGGTTCGTCTTCCGGCTGATCATCGCCGGACTATGTCTTTATCTCTATATCATTCGTCCGGCGGCATTTGATGTCCTGGCCGGATGGCGGTTCTTTCATGAGTTTTCACCGCTGCATATTGTCTGGCTAATCTGGCTGGGCAATATGCTGCTGCAGTTGATCCCGACTTCTGGCCTTGTTTCTTCTGGCTCGCAGAAAATTTTCCGACGGCACTTGGACCCGGTCCGCCCTGAACCGGAAACTGCTGTCCTGCGCGCTGCGGTCAGAGACGCGAATCGGGCTGCCCTGAAAGTGGCAGGGGTCTGGCTGGTTCTGACCAGTTTGATTGGATTGGCGCGCCAGACTGGATGGTTCGCGCAAAGCGAGTTATTTCTTCTGATCGTATTCTTTTATGTCGCGGATCTGATCTGTGTCCTGTTCTGGTGTCCCTTTCAGCGGCTTTTGATGAAAAACCGCTGCTGTACGACTTGTCGTATTTTCAACTGGGACCAGATCATGATGATGACGCCTGCGCTGTTCATGACCGGATTTTACACGACCAGCCTCCTGATGGTATCGATCATCGTTCTGCTGGCCTGGGAAGTGACCTTCATCCGGCATCCCAACCGGTTTCTCGAAGTCAGCAACCAGGTCTTGTCCTGTCAGTTCTGTACCGATCACCTCTGCTATCGCCATCCGTCCACTGAAAAGCGGGATGCCGCTGATCGGATTGATGACAGCAGGAACATAATCAACCAGGCTTCGTCTAAATGATTGAATTTCATTTGATAGGAGCTGAATACCATGAAAAAAACCATCCTGATCGTTTTATGCGCGCTTCTGCTGTCCGTGACGGCGGGCTGCACGGTTGACAGCCGTGAGACCAGCCAGTCATCAGAGAGTCAGGCACAGCTGACCGGAAGTCTGGAAGATCTTACAGCTGAACTGTACGAAACGGCTGAGCTCAGTCCGTCATTCCGCGAGTTTGTCAGTGAAGGAATGCAGACGGTGGCGATCAGCCCCGAACAGAGTGAATTTTACTTCGGCACCGAGATTGAATTCGCAGAAGCGGCCGCATCTGAACCGTTGATGTCAACATCGGCCTATCTGCTGGCACTTCTGCGGGTTAAGGACGATCAGGACATTGATGCCACCGTGCAGGCGATAAAAGAGCATGCCGATCCGATGCGCTGGATCTGTGTGGGGGTTGATCCGGCCAATGTTGTTGTCGACCATGTGGGTGATGTGATCATCCTGATCATGAGCGACCAGGAGAAAGAGCCTTTGCATGATGCCTTTCTCGCACTCGGACAATAAAGAATGAAAAGAGGCCGGATGACCATCCGGCCTCTGCTTTCTTTTGATGGCTTGTGATATGATAATTCTGATGAAGAAAGGTTGGCTGATCAGCCGCCGAACGATAGGAGGACATCATCATGATCATTGACAAAATCAAGAATGCCGCCCTGTATTATGGAATCAGCAAACACATGGAAACGGCGTTGAAATACCTGCAGTCCAGGGATTTCAGCCAAGTTGAAGCGGGACGCTACGAAATTGACGGGACCGATGTGTTCATGCTGGTACAGGAATACGAAACCAGACCGCTGGCCAAAGGCCGCTGGGAAGCACACCGCAATTACTATGACATCCAATTTGTCGTTCAGGGACCTGAGCGGATGGGCTACACGCACCTGAACAACCTTGAGGTCACTGAGCCCTATAATCCTGAAAAAGATATCATGCGGCTGGCGGGGTCCGGCGATTTTTTCCTCTGTGAAGCCGGTACATTCGCTATCTTCGGACCGGAAGACGCGCATATGCCGAATATCGCGGTTGAAGAGCCTGTGGCAGCCAGGAAAGTTGTCATGAAGGTCCGCGTCTGACCGATGGTTGATACCAACGCACCGGACAACCAGATGGAAGGCTGTTCACTGGCCGGGAAAATGGCACAGCTGGAAAAGGCATCTGTCCATATCGGGTCTCAGCACCCGGCTTTTCTTGATCTGCGCCGTCTCAGCCAGAATCGCCAGCCGGCTGATGACCAGCGCCTGTTGATCGATGGATTGTGGATCATCCCGCGACTCCAACAGTTGCCACTTGAAATTTCCGCATT
>RZZF01000028.1 GCA_009929975.1 Clostridia bacterium | reverse complement strand
GTCGATGAACCGTTACCTTATTCAGGCCCATCAGCACGGTCAGATCAACCGGGCGCAGCCCGTCACGATGCCTGGCCAGCAATTCCAGCAGAGTCAGCGCACGATCGACCGTCTGTAAGGTTGGTTCAGTCATAAGTCAGTCCGCTTTCCCTGATCATGCCTGGCCGCGGGCTAGTTTGATCTGTTCGATGAACCGTTTGGCGGTTTCTGTGATTTTCGCGTAGTCACCGGTTTTCGCTCCACCGGTCAGTGAACTGCCGGCACCGAGAGCGACCGCGCCGGCTTTGATCCAGGCCGCCGCGTTGTTGACATCAACTCCGCCGGTCGGCATGATGCGAAGCTGCGGCAGCGGGCCATGAGCGGCTTTGATCATAGCCGGGCCAAGAATATCGCCGGGGAACATTTTGACAATATCCGCACCGGCACGCATCGCGTCAATCATTTCCTTCAGGGTCATCGCGCCGGGCATCACGGCAATCTGGTAGGTCTGGCACATCTGGGTCACACCTTCGTCGAGCGCCGGGCTGACAACATATTTGGCACCGGAGAGAATCGCCATCCGCGCGGTCACCGAATCAAGAACGGTACCGGCACCGACAATGATCTCTTCCGGCTTGTAGCGGCCGGCCAGCTGCTCAATGATCGCGTTCGCCCCGGGCACGGTGTAGGTCAGCTCGATTGCCGCGACACCGCCTTCGATGCAGGCTTCGGATATGCGGATCGCCTGGTCGGCGGATTCCGCCCGTACAACGGCGACGAGGCCATCACGTTCAATCTTGTCAACGATTTCTCTTCTGTTCATAATAGTCCATCCTTTTGTTTGATGTTGGTTACAATATATGTAACCTGGTTTCAATTACATATCCATTATCGCCTTTGCCGCAATGGGCGTCAAGGCGTTTTCCTTTCAATTCATGCGAATAAACGTAAACAAAATAAGACCGGACACGCTGGCAGACGGTCCGGTCCGATGTGATTCCAGAAGCGTACAGACTATAATTCGACTTTGCGGGTCCCGAAGACGACCGCCGGGTGCGTCTGGTCCAGCGGATGGCCCTGCAGCCAGGCATCCATGGCCGCGGCCGCTTTCTTGCCGGCGCCCATCGCCAGAATGACCGTCGCCGCTCCGGTCACGATATCACCACCGGCAAACACGCCTTCCTTGCTGGTGGCCATCGTTTCGTCGTCCGCGACAATACCGCCCCAGCTCTGCGTCTCCAGATCCGGCGTGGCATTGCGGATCAGCGGGTTGGGGCTCTGACCGATCGCGATGATCACCGTTTCCATCGGCAGCACGGTCTCAGATCCCGGAACCGGCACCGGACGACGCCGTCCGGACGCGTCCGGTTCACCCAGTTTCATTTCCAGGCACTCCAGCCCGGTGACCCAGCCCTTCTCATCGCCGATGATCCGGGTCGGATTGCGCAGCAGACGGAAGTTGATGCCTTCCTCACGGGCGTGCTCGACCTCTTCGGCACGGGCCGGCAGTTCGTCCGCCGACCGGCGATAGACAATTGAGACGTCTTCTGCCCCGAGGCGGAGCGCGCTGCGGGCCGCGTCCATCGCGACATTGCCGCCGCCGATGACCGCGACATGGCGGCCGACCCGGACCGGGGTATCGCAGTCAGGAAAACAGTAGGCTTTCATCAAATTGATCCGCGTGAGAAACTCATTGGCCGAGTAGACCCCGTTGAGATTCTCCCCTGGTATATTGAGAAACATCGGCAGGCCGGCACCAGTTCCAAGAAAGACAGCCTCATAGCCCATCTCAATCAGCTCATCCACATCATAGACCTTGCCGATGACCATATTGGTCTGGATCTCAACGCCCTGCTGTTTCAGCTGCTCGATTTCCGCTTGAACCAGCGCCTTGGGCAGACGAAACTCCGGTATCCCGTACATCAGCACGCCGCCGGGGGTATGAAAGGCCTCAAATATCGTCACCTGGTAACCCAGTCCGGCCAGATCACCGGCGCAGGCCAGTCCGGCCGGACCTGATCCGACAACGGCGACTTTCCGGCCATTGGACGGACGCGGCTTCGGCTGCGGCGGCGTGTTTTTCATCGCCCAGTCAGCGACGAACCGTTCGAGTCGGCCGATCGCGACCGGTTCGCCCTTTTTGCCGCGGACACATAAGGCTTCACATTGTGTCTCCTGCGGGCAGACACGGCCGCAGATCGCCGGCAGGCGGTTGGTCGCGGTAATGATCTCATAAGCGGCCGCGAATTCGCCGGCCGCGACCAGCCCAATAAACTCGGGAATCTGGACATGGACCGGACAGCCGTTCATGCACGGTTTATGACGGCACTGCAGGCAGCGGGCCGCCTCTTCCATCGCGGACGCTTCATCATAGCCGAGCGCGACTTCGCGGAAATTGCCGCTGCGGGTCTGAGGATCCTGCTGCGGCATGACGGCTTTTTTCTCTGAACGGTTAAGCATGTCGAATCTCTCCTGTCAAACGGCAGCGGTGTTCTTCCTGAGAAGCCGCTTCCGCGTCTTTATACATCAGCTGGCGGCGCATGGCCTCATCAAAGTCGACCAGATGTCCGTCAAAGTCCGGTCCGTCGACACAGGCGAATTTCGTCTCGCCGCCGACGGTGACCCGGCAGCCGCCGCACATGCCGGTCCCGTCCACCATGATCGGATTGAGGCTGACAATCGTTTTAATCTTATAAGGGCGGGTCAGTTCACTGACGAATTTCATCATGATCAGCGGACCGATCGCGATGACCAGATCATAATCCGCGCCCTGCCCGATCTGCCGTTTAAGCATGTCGGTGACGAAGCCCTGGTTGCCGTTGGAACCATCATCAGTCGCGATGATCAGCTGATCACAGCACTGGCGCATCTCATCTTCAAGAATGATCAGGTCCTTGTTGCGGAAACCGACGATCATGTCGACATGCGCACCCATCTGATGCAGTTTGCAGGCCTGCGGCCAGGCGATCGCTGAACCCAGGCCGCCGCCGATGACCGCGACGCGCCGATAACCCTCCAGATGAGAGGCCGTTCCCAGCGGACCGACGAAATCAAGAATCTGGTCACCCTCCTTCAGTTCAGACAAAACCTGCGTCGTTTTGCCAACGACCTGGAAGACGATGGTTACGGTTCCCCTGTCACGATCGAAGTGGGCAATGGTCAGCGGGATCCGTTCTCCCTCGTCATTGACGCGGAGAATAATAAACTGGCCGGGCTGAGCCTTGCGGGCGATCGGCGGCGCTGAAATTTCCATCAGCACCACAGCCTGGTTCAGTTGTTGTCTCTTGACAATATCAAACACGAGATGGCCTCCTTCATGTCAGCAGACAAAGCGCTGCGACAGATCCTGACTTTCTATTATACTGTTTCAGGTTCATCTGTGAAGCACCACCCGGGGTTTTTCCGATGAATTGTTCCGATCAGTGATCATTATCCGACATAAAAGGAGGACCACTGGCTGTGGTCCTCCCCGTGATGATGATGCCTGAAATGGTTTTGCTCAGAGGCTGGCCACCTCGACCCAGGCCCGCCGGTCAATCGACAATTCAACCGCCTCCATGATCTGTGAGACCGCGACACCGTCAGCGAAATCCGGCGATGCCGGCTGCCCGGCGCTGACCGCCCGGACAAAATCCGCCATCTCATGGACAAAGGTATGCTCATAGCCGATCACATGACCGACCGGCCACCAGGCGGACATATACGGATGCGCCGCCTCGGTACACTGGATGACGCGGAAACCGCTTTCAGTCTGTGGATCGGCCGCGTCATACCACTCCAGCTCGTTCATCCGCTCAAAATGGAAGCGCAGGCTGCCTTTGCTGCCGTTGATCTCAAATGACATGCCGTTCTTATTGCCCTGGGCGAAACGGGTCGCCTCAATCGTTCCCATCGCTCCGCCGGTAAATCCGAAGACAAACGAGGTCGCGTCGTCAACATCAACGACTCCCCGCCTGGTCTCATCCGCGCTGGCGGACAGTCCGGTCATCGCGCTGGGCAGCGGCCGTTCCCTGATGAAGGTCCGGCTCATGCCGCTGACTTCCCGTATGTCACCGACGAGATAACGGGCCAGATCGATCAGATGCGCGCCGATATCGCCGAGAGCACCGGAACCGCAGACCGAGCGGTCGAGCCGCCAGACACGCGGAAATTGCGGATCGACAATGAAATCCTGCAGATACTGGCCGCGGAAATGATAGATCGTCCCCAGCCGGCCGGACGCGATCAGCTGATGTGCCATCTGAATGGCCGGCGCGAACCGGTAGTTGAAACCGATCTGGCCGGTGACGCCGGCTTTGCGGACCGCGTCGGCCATGCCGCGGGCGTCATCAAGTGTCAGGGCCAGCGGTTTCTCACAAAACACATGCTTGCCGGCCCTGGCCGCGGCGATCGCGATTTCATGGTGGGCGTTGCTCGGCGCGGTGATATCAATCACATCGATGTCATCGCGGTCCACGAGACGCCGCCAGTCCGTTTCATATGATTGCCAGCCCAGCTGACCCGCCGCCGACCGGACGCCGGCGGCATCGCGGCCGCAGATCGCCTGGCGGCTGACAGACGGAGATTCGGGAAAAAACATCGGCAGTCTGGCCAGGGCATTGCTGTGCGCCTTGCCCATGAATTTATAACCGACCAGGCCGAAGCGGATTGGCTGCTGCATGGTCACCCTCCCTTCGCGCTCAATCAGGCCCACCACATCTCGCCGGTATCTTCGAACAACATGGTTTCCTTGAGGAAAGTGATCGCCTTGGTCAGGCCCTCATTGATCGACATCAGGCTGTCCTCATGCTCAATGCTGACCACGTCATCATAGCCGACCATCCGCAGCGCGGAGAACATGTCTTTCCATACCTGGTAGTCATGCCCGTAGCCGATGGTCCGGAAAATCCAGGAACGGTTGATCTCATCACCGTAATGTTTCGTATCCAGTACACCGTTGACGGCGGTATTCTGCTGGTCGATCCGACAGTCCTTGGCATGGAAATGATAAATCGCCTTGCCCAGCTTGCGAATGGACGCGACCGGGTCAATGCCCTGCCAGAAGAGATGGCTGGGATCGAAGTTGGCGCCGATGGTGTCACCGACGGCATCACGCAGCCTGAGCAGTGATTCCGTATTGTAGACGCAGAATCCGGGATGCATCTCGAACGCGATCCGCTTGACACCGTGCGATCTGGCATATTCGGAAGCTTTGTTCCAGTAAGGCAGCAGCACATCATTCCACTGGTAGTCGAGCACCGTAAGAAAATCATCCGGCCAGGGGCAGACGACCCAGTTGGGATACTTTGACTGCGGTGAATCACCGGGGCAGCCGGAGAATGTGATCACACGGTCGATCCCGAGTTCTTCAGCGAGCTGAACGGTCAGTTCGAAATCACGATGGAATCCGTCCGCGATCTCTTTTTGCGGATGAACGGCATTGCCATGGCAGGACAAAGCGCTGATCTCCAGACCGGAGTCCTTGATCGTCTGGCGGAACTCAGCCAGACGGGTCTTGTCGCTGAGCAGTTCGGCGGTCGGGACATGCGCGGTTCCGGGGAATCCACCGGTTCCGAGTTCAATCGCCTGCACACCCAGACTGGCCAGATAGCTGAGCGCGTCCGCCAGTTTCTGCTGTCCGAGCAGAACCGTAAAAACACCTAGTTTCATATCAAACCTCTCTTTCTGTCACAGCCGGAATCCTGTCCGGCCGTACCGGAAAACTCATGTTCATGATAGCATATTCATCTGAATCAGTAACCAGTGCCACATCTGAGCTGACTGAAAAATGCTATAATAAACGTGATGAATAAAACAAAGAAAGAGGGATCACGATATGCATGAAAAACTGATGAAGGCATTCAGCGAACAGATCAACAAGGAGTACTATTCCGCGTTTCTTTATCTGGCCATGTCCAACTGGCTCAACCAGGAGGGACTGCCCGGAGCGGCCAACTGGAATTATGTCCAGTATCAGGAAGAACTGGCGCATGCCGAGAATCTTTTCCGTTATCTGCAGTATCGGGACATTCCGGTGACTTTGATGAACATTGAAAAACCGGAAGATACCTGGACCTCGGTCCTTGATGTTTTCAAGCAGGTTCTAGCCCATGAGAAGACAGTGACAGCGTCAATCAACAATCTGACGAGTGTCTCGATGGAAGTTCATGACCATGCCGCCCGTATTTTCCTTGAGTGGTATGTCTCAGAACAGGTTGAGGAAGAAGCGAACGCTTCAGATCTGATCCAGAAGTATTCGATGGCCGGAGATAACCCCAATGCCCTGCTGATGCTTGATGAGCAGCTGGCGGCCCGTACCTTTGTCGCGCCGGTCGTCCCCGGTGTCGGCAACTGATCCGACCCGTCCCGATCTGACTTGATGATCATCCGCCCGGCCCAACCAGCCGGGCGGTTTTTTTATGTCTGAAATTTCCGATTCGGCAGCCGACAGCTGGTAATCGCGCACTTATTGCAAGTCTGTTTCATTAAGAGTATACTGTGATTATCAATCATTCGGGAGCTGATCTATATGAATCAATGGAGTCCGTTTACCTGGGCCGCGCTGTTCGCGATCTCGGCCATGCTGGTCAATACATTCGGCATCTGGCTGGTCTACCGGTTCCGGCGCCAGGCGGAGAAAGCCAAGGAAAAAGTGATGTGTTTCGCGGCTGGCGTCCTGATCGCCTCGCCGCTGATCATGGCCTTTCCTGAAGCGGTTGAACACAGCCAATGGGGCGGGCTGGCCGCTCTCGGCGGTTTTATCTTCATGTTTTTCAGCAATCGCCTGATCCGCCGGCAGACCGGCCAGACGGAACTGGCTTTCGGCATCACCGCTTTGCAGGGCATCGCCATCCATTCACTGGTTGACGGAATCACCTATTCCGTCACGTTTACCGCCAGTGTCCAGACCGGCTTTCTCGCCGGAATCGGCCTCGTCGCGCATGAACTGGCCGAAGGTATCATCACCTATACGATTCTGCGGCACAGCGGACGGTCGGCCAGGCGGTCGATCTTTTTCGCGTTTCTGGTCGCCGCGCTGACCACCCCGGTCGGCACCTTCCTGGCCTGGCCGCTGGTCAGCCAGTTGAGCCGGCAGGGTCTGGGCATCGCGCTGGGATTTGTCGCCGGAGTCCTGATCTACCTGTCAGCGTCCCATTTGCTGCCAGAAGCGACCAAGGACGATCATCATCACGCCTGGCCGGCGTTTCTCAGTGGTATCGCCTTATCACTGCTGCTGCTCGTCACGCATCACTGATCGGCCTCGAACGTCAGTTTTGGCCATTTTCAACGGCTTCGGCGATCGCCAGGTTCACCTGGTGGCGCAGCCTGAGCAGCCAGCCGGCATCCGGCGGCCAGGACGAGAACGTGACAGCCTGGCCGCTTTCACGTTCAATCAGATCAACAACATCCCGGCGGGATGTGAGTGCCTCCAGGCACTGCAGCGCCCGCTGGTCCTGCAGGCCCTGCTCAAGCACCTTGAGCCGCAGTGACGGTTCCGGTTGATATTCGCTGCCCGGATAGACCAGGAACGGATCTCCAGCCGGAAAAGAAGCATCCGCGTCTGTCACAGCAAAGGGGTTGATCTGGTCACGGGACAGGCGGCGGTTATAGAAGTTGTAGCCCCAATGGAGGAATCCTTCGATCCGGAACAGATAGAGCTGCACGCCAAGCACCCGGTTGCGCAGTGATGGCAGCGCCATGAAGCGGTTGCTCACATAACGGGTCTGGCCACAGCAGTAATAGGTCCACAGATGTGGTACACCGGCGTCGAGAAAAGCATCGATATGGTTATTGGCCGGGATCGGATGATCGACCGCGCCGGATTGGTACAATTCCAGATCGCTGAGCGCGTCGATGATCGGAAATCCATCCAGCCAGGGTGTGATCATCGACTTGCAGCGGCGATACTGTTCCAGATGCTGCGGCTGGGGCTCATCAGATACATGGAAAAAAACACGGCCTGACAGCCCCCATTGGCGCAGTTTTTCCGTCAAGCGGGGCAGAAAAGCCGCGAGAAAGGCCGCATACTCCGGGCCGGCCGCGTCGGTATCCCAGCCGAAGACCCGGACACGACCCTGCTCCAGTCCGGCATAGATCGCCGGAGCGGCAGCTGCGCCCCACTGCGTGAACAGATGAGACATCTCGAAATATTCAATACCGCTGGCCCGCGCCAGATCGATCCATTGCCGCAGCCTGGCAAAATCGAAGGTCCATTCACCGCCTTCACGCAAGACATCAATCAGCTGAACCGTGGTGCGTTCCCCGCCGATCGCCGTATCCAGCGGCGGTGTGAACAGCGGCGTCAGAATCATGTTGATCCCATGATCGGCCGCCATCCGCATGAAGGCACCGATCGCCTGCCAGTGGGCCTGCGAAAAGACTGGAACCTGATAATAATCCGCGAGGCAGTCGGTGTGAAACCACTCTGTGTGAATCAGCGTCTGCGGCGGCAGGTTCATGTCGATCACCTGCAGGGTTTTCTCAGTCGTCAAAACCGTCGCGGCCTCACCCTGCACTGCCAACTGGATCTGGAACGAAACCGGTCCGGCCGGCGCGTCATCCGGCACCTGCCACTCCAGCCAGATGACATGGGTCTGATTCGCGAGCAGGCGAACCGGACAGATGGCCACATGGTCCGGGTCCATCTGAAAAGGACACGGCACCAGCCGATCCGGCAGCAGGCCGGGCTGATCCGTCAGGTACTGCTCATCATGATCCGGCCAGGCAGCGAGGCGGACCGGTACCAACGCGACATCATGCAGTGCCAGCGAACGGGCTGTCGTCCGGACAGACAAGACCGTCTCCTGTTCAAACGGCTGACCATCCTGCCAGCGCCAGTCGATCGCGATCTGGACCGCGGTACGTTCACCGCGCAGTGCTGACCACGGTGTGGACAGTTCAGGCGGCAGTGCCTGACCGGGTAAAATTTTCTGCAGCGGGTCGAGCAGCCTCAGCATGAGACCGTGCTGTCGCGACAACATAAGTGATCGCCTCCTTCATGATACAATAGCCATGAACTCAGCATACCGTTTCATCCAGGACTTGACCAGCCCGTCCGGCGGCACGGTCCGGTTGTTTGAACCGCGCGACACCGGTATACTGGGAATGACTAAATGCAGGGAGACGGACTATGATTTTCAGACGTCTGACTGACCAGCTCAACGCGGTCGTTACACAGAATATGACGGAAGCCGGGTTAAACGGCAAGGATCCGCATGTGACCGCCCGGCGCCATATTATTCTCTACGGCTACAGCAACAGCCTGCTGTTCAATTTGACGAGCGGCGCGTTCCTCACCGGTTTCTGGCTGGCGCTTGGTGCTGACGCGGACTGGATCAGTATGGTGATCATGTTGGCGTCTGTCGCCAATATGCTGCAGCTCTTCGCGCCGTTTTTGCTGCAGCGGGTCCGTGACACCAAGCAGACGGTGCTGCACCTGCGGCTGATTCAGCACACGCTCAACCTGGTTGCCGCCGCCATCATCCCGCTGCTCGGGCTGGCAGAGCCGTTGATGCTGCGCCTGGTCCTGGTGATGGTCTTCATCGCCTATATCCTCGGCGCCCTGGCTGGACCGGGCCTGCAGATCTGGCATCTGAAAAGCATTCCACCCGAGCGCCGTCTCGGTTTCTTCTCTTTCCTGCACGCGACCAATGTCATCATCACGTTCAGCGCGATGTTCCTCGGAGGTCTGTTCACCGATGGCCTGACAGCCGCCGTCAGCAGCCGTTTCGCGTTCATCCTGCTGCGTCTGCTCCTGCTGGCTGTCGCTGTGTTCGATCTTTGGAACCTGCGGAAAATTGATAACCCCGGGGTGCCCGGCGAGATCGTCAACCGGCGGCGCCAGGGACTGCTCGACCTGCCCCGCCATATCCTCAGCCACCCGGTTTATCTGCTGACCATTCTTGCCGCGTCGCTCTGGGCGATGGCTTCATCGATGCCCGGCCAGTACTTTGTCGTCTACCTCGTCTCTGATCTTGGCTACTCCTATTCACTGATCACGGGAGTCAGCCTGCTCAATCTGGTCGTGATCATCTTTCTCACCCCGTTGTGGAAACGGGTCATTGCCCGGCTGGCCTGGATGCGATCATTCGCCTTCAGCACGTTCCTCTATGCCGCCGGACTGATCGCCATGGCCTTTGTCGGCATGGGCCGTTTCGGTCTGCCGCTCTATGTACTCTCCTCGTTCTACACCTACATCATGGCGTTGGGAATCAACCTTTCCTTCGCCAATCTGACCTATGTCAATATGCCCGATGAAAACCAGACCAGTTTTGTTTCGCTGTTCAACGCGTCATTTCACGGAGCCATCCTCCTCGGCATCTGGCTGGGCAACCGCTTTATGCGCCACCCGCTGACCGGAGACGGCGGCCCGGTCTGGCTCGGTCTGGTCAACGCTCAGCTGCTTCTGCTGACGGCTGCCGCGGCCATCCTGATCAGCGGCTTCCTGATCTGGCAGATCGGACGGGTGGAAAAACCGATCATCGATCATTGACAGCCATAGTGACGGGCAGCGGCAGACCAAACCGCTGCCGATCATGTATAATATCAGAGAAACATCGACTCATCATCAACAGGCCGCTCGCGGTCTGAACATAAGAGGTGTCCTATGAAACAACATCCAGAACTTGACCAGCTCGCTGTCAACGCGATCCGGATCCTCTCCGCCGAAGCCGTTCAGAAAGCCAATTCCGGCCACCCCGGTCTGCCGATGGGGGCCGCGCCGATTGCCTATGAATTGTGGTCGAATCATCTGTGCCACAACCCGGCCAATCCGAACTGGTTCAACCGCGACCGGTTCGTACTCAGTGCGGGACACGGCTCGATGCTGCTGTATTCACTGCTTCACCTGTTCAACTACGGGTTGCCGATGGAAGAACTGAAAGCGTTCCGCCAATGGGGCAGCCAGACCCCGGGACATCCTGAATACGGACATACCGCCGGAGTGGAAATGACCACCGGCCCGTTGGGCCAGGGCCTGGCGTCTGCCGTCGGCATGGCGCTCGCCGAAGCGCATCTGGCCGCCCGTTTCAACCGTGAGGGGTTTTCGTTGATTGACCATTACACCTATGTCCTCTCCGGCGACGGCTGCCTGATGGAAGGTATCAGCAGCGAGGCGTCTTCCCTGGCCGGCCATCTCAAACTGGGCAAGCTGATCGTTTTTTATGATGATAATGACATCTCGATTGAAGGCAGCACGGAACTGGCCTTCACCGAAGATGTCGCGGACCGCTACCGCGCCTATCACTGGCAGGTTCTTAAGGTCCAGGACGCGAATGACCGTTCCGCCATCGCCGCCGCGATCGAAGCGGCGCAGCAGGACAAGGATCATCCGTCTCTGATTATCGTCAGCAGCCAGATCGGCTATGGTTCACCGCTGGCCGGAACCGCCAAAGTCCATGGCGAGCCGCTCGGTGAGGATAATCTTGCCAAAACACGTGAAACACTGGGCTGGACAGAAACGGAACCCTTTACCGTCCCGGCTGAGCTGCGCCGCTACCTGAC
>RZZF01000027.1 GCA_009929975.1 Clostridia bacterium | reverse complement strand
CAGAAGATCAGCGATCATGTAGATATCGTCAATATACTGGCAGATGACTCTGACTCCGGCGATGTCGCTGAGATGCCGCCGTGCGGATCTGACACTGAGATCAAAGCCACGACGCTGCAGTTTGGCGGCAATACTCGCCGGAGCCTTGACGCGTGTGACGATATGGTGAATCGGGTTGTGATCCGCACTGAGCGAGAATTCATCGCTGAGAATTTCCAACTTGGTCTGAACTTCACGGATCGCGGCGGTATAGACATGTTCGGCGGCTTGGAACGCCTGGATCGCCTGATCTACCTGCAGGATATCCGGCACGGTCGATGCTGACGGCTGGTCCGTTGATGCGTCCTGTCTGTTCATCATCCACTTTCCTCCTGGCTTAATCCTACTTAATTGTATCGGACAGTCGTGACAAAATTATGACATCACGCCGCGACGGCTTGATGAAATTATTTCGAGAGATACCGCTGCACGGACCGTTTTTTTGCTGATTCGGGCCAGTAGCGTATACTGATAAGGGAACAGCCGACCCGCCAGATCCTGATTTACAGCGATCGCAAGACCAGGAGGTCAGCCAATGAAGACCATCGGATTCATGAAAAGCCGCAAGGAAAATGAACGGCGCCGTGCGATACTGCCCGACCAGCTGCCTCAGGTTCATCATCGCAACCAGTTGTATTTTGAAACCGGCTATGGCCAGGCTCTGGGATTTTCCGATGAAGCCTATCTGCGGCACGGTGTTCATATCGCCCCAACCGGCGAAATTCTCCGCTGTGATATTGTCAGTGATGTCAAAATCGGTGACGCGGACTATCTCGATCAGCTGCATGAGGGACAAACCATGTTCGGCTATGTCCACGCACTTCAAAATAAGGCCCTGACTGATCAACTCATCAGGCAATCACTGACGGTCATCACCTGGGAGGACATGTTCCAGAATGGACGGAACATTTTCTGGCGAAACAATGAGCTGGCGGGAGAAGCCGCTGTCATGCACGCGTTCACGCTGTTCGGACGGCTGCCCTACGAATGCCGGGTTGCCTTGCTTGGCCGGGGGAATACATCGCACGGAGCCTATCGGATTCTGGCCGGTCTGGGTGCTGATGTCGTCGTCTATAACAGAAAAATGGAAGCTCTGCTGCGGCAGGATATCAGCCAGTATGATGTGATCGTCAACTGTGTCCTGTGGGATACACGGCGGCGGGACCACATTATCTACCGGGAGAATCTGCGCGACATGAAACAGGGCGCCATGATTATTGATGTCAGCTGTGATGAAGCAGGAGCGGTAGAAACGAGCAGGCCCACCACCATCGATGACCCGGTTTATCAGGTTGATGGGATTCTTCATTATGTGGTTGACCACACACCGTCACTGGTCGCTCACGCAGCGACCCGGGCATTCGGCAAGGAACTGACACGTTATCTTGATCTTCTGGCAGAAGAGAAGGCTGACCGGAACAAGGTCCTCAGCCGGGCGACGATCATCCGGGACGGACAGCTGCTTGATCAGACAATCGCGGACGCGCAGGACCGCAGAACATCAACTGCGCACGACATGCACTGACAGCAGATCGCGCATATAATTCAGACTGAGCCGCAGATCCTGATAGGGGTCGCGCTCATAAGCCAGATCATGGTCGGCGACCAGCCAGTCCGGCTGGCAGTTGATGATTTTGCGCATCAATGCCGGCGTGTTGACAACGCCATAGCCCGTCGGCCGAAATTCAAAGAAACTGTTCTCCGATCCGCCGCGATTGTCACCGAGCCGGCTGATGTCACCGATGCGATGCGGGTCACGGGCATAGTAATCCTTGAGGTGGATGACCGGGCAGCGGTCCTGATACTGATCAAGCCATTTCTCCGGATTCTCTCCGGCAATACCGAGCCATCCGAGATCCGGTTCGAACGCCATGCTGTCTGAGGGTGTTCGGGCCAAAATGAAATCGAGCAGGTTCATGCTGTCCTGGTGATGGTACAATTCATCCGCGTGATTATGGTACAGGAGCCGCAGCCCCTGCTGTCGGCATTCACGTCCGATCCGCGTAATTTCCCGGATATACTGCTCCAGTTTTTCCGGCTGCCCGATCCACTCTTTCGGAGGACCACTGACGGTGACATAGCGGCAGCCGAGTATCAGATGGTCGCGGATGACGGAATCGGTCTGGCTGGAAAACAGATCAAAGGGGACGTGGTTTCCCAACGCGGTCAGTGAAAGAGAGCGGAGATGGTCACGGATGGCCGCGGGCTCGTGACCAAAAAAACCAAGAAACTCAACACCGTCAAAGCCGAGGTCATGCAGTCTGTCCAGAACAGAAAACAGATCCTCCCGGCAGTCATGGCGAAGAATAAACAACGGTGCGGCAATCTGTATCATCAGTCAAACTCCTTTCGTGAGTGCTTATCGCAAATGCTCAAGCCATTGCTTTTCGCGGAAACCGACCAGGACAGATCCATTGCCGACGAGAATCGGACGCCGGATCAGCATGCCGTCAGTCGACATCAATGCCAGCTGCTGAGCTTCATTCATCTCGATGAGACGGCTTTTCAAGTTCAAAGCCCGGTACTGCATCCCGCTGGTGTTCCAGAAGCGCTTCAGCGGCAGGCCGCTGGCCTGGTGCCATTCAGTCAGTTCAGCGACAGACGGAGGATTCGCTTTGATATCGCGATACCGATAGTCAATCTGGTGGTGCTTCAGCCATTCTTCCGCCTTTCGGCAGGTTGAACATTTTGGATAACAGATCAGCAGCATACAATCATTCGCTTTCTGCTGACGGAACCGAGCGATATCGGGTCCGTTCAGCGCAGATCAGGCATGTGGTATTCATGTCTATTCTACCGCAAATAGCGATGATATGTCAGAGGTGGACTGATAAATCATGTTCATGCGCTTCATCATCGATCCCCCGCCAGCAGCCGGGCACTGGTTTTCTCGATCGCGATTGCCCCGAGCGGGGCTGTCAGCAGAATGGACAGGACCGCGATGCTGAGAATGAGTTGTCCACCCGGAAGTCCGAGCGTGAGAGGAATCGCGCCGACGGCAGCCTGAACCGTGGCTTTCGGTAGGTAGGCAATATTGCAGAAGAGTTTTTCCCTGTTGTTGAGATTGGTACCACTCAGGCTGACGATGGTTCCCAGCGAGCGAATGAGCAAAGCTCCCGCGATCACTGCGGCCGCTGCAAGTCCTGCGCTCAGCAGATAGCGGACATCGACCGCCGCTCCGAGAAGAACGAATAAAATAAGTTCTGCCGCGACCCATATTTTGGAGAATTTGCCGCTGATTCTTCTGGCGACTTCACCGCGCAGTCTGAGAAATGTGATGCCCAGCGCCATGACCGCCAGCAATCCGGAAAACGGAAAAAAGCGGGCAGCCAGTGATTCAGTTCCAACCAGCAGGAAGGCCGCAGCCAGTATGAGCAGAACCTTCACTGTATCCCGCATGTGCAGACGGAGAAAAACCTGATGAAGCATGAACGCTGTGGCCAATCCGCCAATGATTCCAGTCAGGGCAGCCAGCGGGATATTCAGCAGCGTGAGCAATTGAAAACTTCCGCCTTGAAGCAGCGCCAGAGAGGATGAGAAGAGTACGAGTGCATAGATGTCGTCGGCTGTCGCACCGGCCATGACTAATTGCGGAACGCGCTTTTTCTGTCCATATCCCTGCTGCATCAGTTTGAGCATGGCCGGGACAATGACCGCAGGCGAGACAGCGGCTAGCATGGTGCCGATCACAGCGGCCTGTGCCAGGGTGACGCCGAGCAGAAGCGGCGCGAGGAGAAGAACACCGGCGATCTCGAATGTCGCAGGGACAAAACTCATTAGAATCGCCGGGCGGCCAACCTTGCGCAGATCTTTCAGGTCGAGCGATAGTCCGGCTCGCACCAGGATCACAATCAACGAGATTTCACGTAAATCGGCAGAAATCGCCAGAAGCGACGGATCGATCAGATCAAATGCATGTGGTCCGAGCAGAATACCGGCCAGCAGCAGACCGAGCAGACCGGGAAGCCGCAGTTTTACGAAGACCCCGTAGAGTCCGAATCCGATGATCAGGATGAGTCCGATGCTGATTAACATGATAAAGCTGCTCCTGCTGTCTGATCTGTCAATGGTCCAATTATATGTGATTCCGCGGAGGAAACAATCGATTTTGCCAGATCAGCGGATCGTGATTGACCGCCAGCGGCCGCTGCGAAATCTCAGATAAATAATCACCCAGCGCATCAATTGGTCGATCAGAACTGCCATCCAGGCACCGGCAATGCCCCATTGCAGCAGATTGACAAAAATGAATCCGAGTGTGACGCGTACGACCAGAACACCGAAAAACGTTGAGATCATGGTCCAGAGCGTGTCGCCTGCGCCGCGCAGCGCACCGGTCAGAATCAGCTGCGAGGATTGGAACGGCTGGATGACAGCGATCAAACGAAGCGCCAGGGCGGCATTCGCGATGACGACAGGATCCCGGTTGTACAGTGCGACCAGCTGAGGCGCGAAGAAGAAAAAGATAACGGCCATCAGACTGGAAATCAGACTGCCGATTCTGCGCGCTTCCCGCGAATAGCGGCTGGCCAGTTCCGGGTCTTTCCGGCCGAGCGCGTAACCGACCAGTGACGAAGACGCGATGCCGAAGGCCTGTCCCGGATTGAAGGAGAGGCCGAGGATGCTCAGCGCGATCTGATGAGCCGCGAATACAGCCGTTCCCAGTCCGGCCACGATACGTACAAAGAGAAGGATGCCGACACGCATGATCATCTGCTCACCGCTGGCCGGAACACCGATTTTGATCAGATTATACAAGGTATCCCGACTGAACTTGAAGCGGGTCTTGAAACTGAGATAGATCTGGCTGCGGCCGCTGGTCAGCTGCCGCAGCATCAGGGTCATCGCCAGTATATTGGATAAGACCGTTGAAATGCCGGCTCCGATAATTCCCAGTTTCGGTGCGCCGAACAAGCCGTAGATCAGAACCGCGTTGCCGATGACATTGAAGAAGTTGGCGATCAGGTTGAATTTCATCGGTGCCCGTGTTTCACCGACACCGCGCAGGGCGGCGGTCAGGGAAAAATTGACTGACTGGAAGAGAAAACCGATCAGAATGATCCGGAAATACGGAGCCCCGACACGGATCACACCGGGTTCAGCTCCGAGCAGCTGCATGATGTTCGGCGCCAGAAACATGAACAGGACGAAGAAGGGGATCGCCAGACCGACAAAACTGAGCAGCAGAACATGCTTGAGAACAGATTCAATCCGGCTGCGCTGGCCTGAACCCATATAGCGGGCGATGATTGCCGTTCCACCGACATTCAGAGACTGGACCAGGGAGATGCCGATGAAAAGCGGCTGATTGACAATGCCGACCGCGGCAACTGACTGGTTGGCCAGCTCTTTGATTGGGATATTGCCGAGCATCATCATGTCGATCATGCTGAACAGTGAACTCAGCAGCAGCTCAACCAGAACCGGCCAGGCGATCTGGATCACTCTTTGCCGCTCAGTATTCTGACTGAAGCGTTCGGCCATGCCGCTGAAACGCCCCCGCCATGACCGCGGCGGGGGCGTTTCAGAACGATGTGCCTGATTTTCTCTCTTTTTTTCCTTGTTCATTTTACCTATGTTAGCACTCCCGTATGCGTTGAACAATCCTCACCGGCAGTCAGTGCAGCGGATGCTGGCGCAGTTCATCGATGACATGCTGGACCGCTTTCGCGACACTGCCGTTCTCAAACGGATTAGCCAATCCGGCGACTTTCAGCAGCTCAACATAGGACCGGCTGCCGCCGGCACGGCAGAGGGTAAGGTAATCCTGCCAGGCCTGAGCCTGGTCGATCTTCATGCGGCCATAAAACTCAAAGGCCCCCATTTGAGCCAGCGCGTACTCAATATAGTAGAACGGTGATGAGAAAATATGCTGTTTCTGCATCCAGAATCCACCCTGTTCCAGGAAGTCGATTCCATCATAATCGCGCCAGGGCATATAACGCTTTTCCAACTGACGCCAGATCTCGCGGCGACCCTGCGCGCCCATTTCCGGGTGCGCATAGACTTCATGCTGGAACTCATCGACACAGACCATGTATGGCAGGTACAGCAGAGCCTGGGACAGATGCAGATAACGGTAGCGGTCAGCCTGTTCACCGAAGAAACGGTCCATCCACGGATAGGCGAAATGCTCCATCGTCATGGAATGGATTTCATTGATCTCGCTGGTGGAAAACTCATATTCATTCAGCGGCTGTTCCCGTGATGCCAGATAATAGGCAAAGGAATGGCCTGCCTCATGGGTCAGAACATCAACATCCGCGGATGTTCCATTAAAATTGGAGAAGATGAATGGCGCTTTCCAGTCAGAAAGACTGGTGCAATAGCCGCCCATCCGTTTACCGGGCTTTGTGTCCAGATCGAATAACTGGTGATCAACCATGAAATTGAAAAAATCAGCGCTCTCCGGGCTCATTTCGCGATACATGGTCTGGGCATGGCGGATCATCTGGTCTTTATCGGCTGCCGGCTGTGGGTTGCCTTCCGGAAAGAGGAGTGCCTCATCATAGTATTTGACACGGTCCACACCCAGCCGCCGGGCCTGGCGCTGGCGAAGTTCAGTGCAGAAAGGAACCACGACATCGAGAATCTGGCGGCGAAAAGTTGCGGCGTCTTCACTGGTGTAGTCTGTGCGCTGGCGGTCCAGGTATGCCAGATCGGTGTAGCTGTCATAACCGAGCGTTGTGGCCATGCGTACCCGCACGGCGGTCAACTGGTCAAAGAGGCGATCCAGTTCAGGCGCGTTATCCTCGTATAAAGCGGCCCAGGCCTGACAGGCTGCCTGTCTGTGCTGACGATCCGTATCTTCCATGTGCTTGAGCAGGCCGTAGAAATTGACCGTCTGTCCGTCAAACTCGGTCTGGCAGCTGGCTGTCAGCTTCTGATAGGCGTGACTGAGTTTAGCCTCCTCAGCCTTATCCTGCATGATCGCCGGATCCTGGGTCTTCAATGCGGTTTCCGCGTTGGTCATCAGCTGGCGGCCGTATTCCTGCTCCAGATCCTGGCGGAAAGGGCTTTTCAGGAGTGCCTGGTACAGGCGGATCTGCACAGGAATCAGCGTCGGAAGCTGCTCGTTGAGGAATTCCGCCTCTCCTTCATAAAAGGAGTCCCGTGTATCAATGGTGTTGCGGACCATGGCGATGGTCAGCATCGTTCCCAGAGATGATTCCGCTTTCTGCATGGCCAGAAGGGCCTGCCTGGCCTGCTCATAATCGCCGGCCTGTTCAAATTGCTCGAGCTGCGCTTCGCTGGTCCGGATAAACGCCTTCAGATCAGGTCGCACATACTCAAGTTCGTGGAATGATTTCATATCGATCTCCTTTCATTGTCGAGCGGCCGGTTGCCGGCCGTTCGCTCATCGTGCTGTTTAAGCTTCTGCTTATGCTGATACATCGACTGGTCGACCCGGTTCAGGAAGTCATGCAGCGTCTCCTTGTTTTCCCGTTGGTAGAGACCGCTGCCGATCGCCGAGATCAGCCGGAAAGGCTGCTCATCGCGGGTCGATAGACATATCTGCAGACGGTGGATCTTTTCTTCATATAGGGTCTGGTCCGTTTGCGGGCAAATGACGGAGAATTCATCGCCGCCCGTTCGATAGCACTGGTCAGGTTCGGTAAAAACCTCTTTCAGACACTGGCAGAACAAGCGGATCGCCTCATCACCGGCCTGATGTCCGAAGTGGTCATTGATGGCTTTCAGGTCATTGATATCCATGGTGATCAGGCGGAATGAACCGGCATCCGGCCGGTCAGCCATCTGTTCAATGTCACGGTCAAAAGCCAGGCGGTTGCCGATGCCGGACATGGCGTCGAGATAGGCCAGCTGACTGAGCATTCGTGCTTTCTTGTCAGCCTGGACCAGATGCTGGACACTGCGGACAGCATCAACCAGGATCAGGACAAAGAAAAAGATAATTCCGAAACGGCTGTAATGCGAGGTCGCGTCGAAGTTGGATCGGAGAAATGCGATGACTTCGCTGATCGCGGCGATGCCGAGACCGATAAACGCGAACAACATGATCCGGGCGGCCCGGCTGTGCTCGCGAATGGTACTGATGAAAAGCAGCACAAGAATCATGATGACAGTGATGATGGTCGCGATATTCACATAGACCGCCATGTCGATCAAATGGGCCAGACCAACCAGCTGAATGCCAAGAGTGACCGGCCACCACAGGAGATAACCGATGGCGATCAGAGTCAGGAGGCGGTGGAAATGACTGAGAACGGCATCGCGCAGATAGAGCAGAAAAAAGGCCGGGATGAAAGCGATCATCATATAACTGATGCTGCCGATGAGCAGCTGGCTGCCTGTGATCAGCTGCATCAATCTGGCTTCAGAGAAAAACCAGATGGCGACTGACAGCGCGAACAGCCCGAGATAGAGCAGACGGCCGTCATTCAGTCGATTGGCAAGCTGGAGCGCAAGGCTGGTCAGTGCTGCGATCACAAGCATCAGGACCATCAGCAGTGTTGGCCACTGTCTGATGAACAACTGCCAGATCAGGGTATTGGCACTGCCGATCACGACCGGATTGACAACCCCGGACATCACATCGACCGGCGAACTGACTTCCAGTGTCAAGGTGTGGCCTGCCAATCGGGAAGGCAGCGGAACCAGATGCCAGACACTGGCCTGGGGCAGCGTGAACCGTGTTTCGGCAGACTGATCTGAGGAAAAGACCAGCGTCTGGTCCAGCAGGACCCTGACCTGCTGCATCGAAGCACGGATCTGCAGGACCGACCCGTCGTTATAGTCCCGGTCAAAGACATAATCCGCCTTGATCAGCGCGTTTCTTTCCAGGGAGAATGTCGCCGGCAGATGGGTATTCGCCACCTGTCCGTCAGGCAGTGTGATGGTCCACAGGCCGTCCAGCGTTTCATACCGACCCTGATTGAGATGCATCGTCTTCCCGGGAAGGGCTGCTGCCAGAACGAGATAGAGGATCAGAATCATTGACAACAGAAGCAGGGGAGAAGAAAAGCGGCGGCGATCTGACGCGCTGTCTGTTTCAGATGCTGATATCACGGTTGGTCTCGAATGATTGGCCACGAAAGTCTCCTGTAAGGGCTGAATGGTGAATAACTGCCGTTGACTCGATTCTCAATGAATCACGTTTAATCTTACCACCAAGGCCTGGCACTGTCATGCGAATTCATTTTCTGTGATAATTCCAGCTGATGGCAAATATGATATGCTGGCTCTTGTGGCTGGTGACCGGCCGATAGGAAAGATGGGTGAACGGGAGGACGCTGATTTGAGTGACCGCAAACTGAATCGATCGTTCGGAATTCTGCAAAGTTTCTTTCTCAGCGCCAATTGCGCGTATTTCTCGTTTCTTGTGGTTTATCTTTCGGCGATGGGGTATACCGAAGCGAGAATCGGGCTGGTGATGACGCTGGTCTCAACGGTGTCCGTCATCACGCCGTCCATCCTCGGTTACATGGCAGACTATGTGATTCCGATCAAGCAGATTGTACTTTTCATGCTCCTGATCAGCATCCCGCTCGGATTTTCCCTGATCTTCACCGTTCAGATCCTGCCGCTGGCGCTGGTGTCAATCGTACTTCTCGGGATCAGTGAACGCAGCATGATCAATGTCGTAGACAGCTGGGGGATGAAGATACGCCTGACGCATCCCGGTCTTAATTACGGATTGACCCGCGGCATCGCGTCCATGGCGTTCGCGCTGGCCGCGCTGCTGCTGGGCCGTTTCTACGCGGCACGCGGTATCCAGATGATGTTCTGGGTTCACGCGCTTTTTCTGATCGTTGCCGTTGGTGCCGGCTTTTTTCTCGCCAATGTGCCGACGGTCGGCAGAAAACAGGATGGCCACTCTTATTTCCAGACCATCTGGCTGCTGCTGCATGACCGCACCTATGTGATTCTTCTGATCTGCATGTGCCTGCACGGTCTCAGTACGGTAACCGTGCATACGTTTCGCCCGATGCTGATCGAGTCAATGGGTGGAACATCAGCCCATGTCGGAGCGGCCTTATTCATTCAGGCGGGCAGTGAGGCACCGGTGATGCTGGCTTCTGCCTGGTTCATCCGCAAGTTCAAGGTAGAACGGCTGTTGATCCTGTCGTTTCTCTTCGCTGCGCTGCGCCTTCTGGCAACCGTCATCGCACCGTCCCTCGGCTGGGTGATCGGTGTCCAGGTGCTTCAGTCCATTGCCTATGGTCTTTACCTGCCCGTGGTCCTTTTCTATATCAGCCTGATCACCCGGCCTGAAATGCGGGCAACAGCCATTACACTCGCCACATCCGTCGGTTTCGGCCTGTCCGGAATTCTCGGCAACAGCCTGGGGGGTCTTCTGGCACAGGCCAGAGGAGTGCGCAGTGTCTATTTTCTGTTCAGCGCGCTGATTTTTCTTGCTTTCATTCTCTTTCTGATTAACACCAGGCTGCGGCGTGAGCCTGTTTGAGCGGCGGCTGTCTGCGTTCTGATGATTGTTACAGTTTTATGCTGCCAATTGTTGTATAATAATACTCAGATTCTAATCGACACCCGTCAGGCCCTCAGCCGTGGCGCACGGTGTCAGTCAACGTGAAAGGCTAGGTCAGACCATGGCGAAGCGAGGTGGCGGCGGCGGCGGCAGAAGTTTCGGCGGAGGCGGCAGCCGCGGGTTCGGCGGGCGGTCCGGCGGCAGCGGAGGTATCGGCCGTTCAACCGGAGGCTTTTCCGGCAGCCGGAACACAGGCAGTCCTTTTGGCGGATTTTCGACCGGTTCCGGGCGTCGTACGACTCCGGGAATACCGATGATGCCGATCTTTGGATCCAGTCGTCGGCAGACCACAGTCAGCGGACCGCGGATGGCAGGCCCCGGCGGTATGATGGGCGGATGCTCAGGCGCCGGCTGCCTGACGATCTTTATCATCGGACTGGTCATCGTCATCATATTGACCATTGTATTTTCAGCGGGACCCGGCAATCCTGAACAGGCTGTGACCAAGTCGACCGTCAAGCGAGAACCGCTTCCCGTCGGCAGTGTCATTGAAACGGATTATTTTACCGACGAACTGGACTGGATCGGCCAGAGCACACAGCTGCTGGCCGGGATGAAGAATTTCTATCAGGCGACCGGCGTACAGCCCTATTTGTATCTGACTGATCAGATTGACGGTCATTATGACCCGACCGACGCACAGGCGGAGGCTTTTGCCGGGCAACTCTATGACCGGTTGTTTGAAGACGAAGCCCATCTGCTGGTCATTTTCCAGGAATACCAGGGACGATACCATACCTGGTACCTGACCGGAGTACAGGCCCGCTCAGTCATCGATACTGAAGCCGCTGACATCCTGATGGATTATATTGACCGCTATTACTACGATAATGATCTGTCTGAAGAGGCTTTCTTCAGCAAGGCTTTCGATGATGCCGGCAAGCGCATCATGGAGGTCACCCGTTCACCGTGGATCCCGGTGATGGTCGTCGCCGGTG
>RZZF01000299.1 GCA_009929975.1 Clostridia bacterium | reverse complement strand
GCGAGCTGGCTGATCGCCGCTGTTATCCTGTATCGGGTTCTTTTTCGCAACGCGCCCAAAACCATCCGGGTCGTGCTATGGGGACTGGTCGGAATCCGGCTGATCTGGCCGTTCTCATTTGAAAGCCGGCTGAGTCTGATCCCCAGTGCAGAAACAATCAGCCCGGATCTGCTGTATAGCCAAACCCCAGTCATTCAGAGCGGCATTAGCCGGATCAATCAGATCGTCAATCCGGTTTTGACGGAATCCCTGGCCCCGGCCGCGGGTGCCAGCGTCAATCCGCTGCAGGTGATCGGCGGTATCGCCGCGGTCGTCTGGCTGGCCGGCCTGCTGGTCCTGCTGTCCTACGCAGGGATCAGTTATCTCCGGCTTCGCCGCCGTGTCCGGCCATCCATCAGGCTGTATGACCGGCTCTGGCTCTGTGATCAGATTGAGTCCCCCTTCATCCTTGGCCTGTTCAACCCGCGGATCTATCTGCCCTCAACGCTCAGTGAGCCTCAGCTCAGCCATGTCATATCACATGAAACCTCGCATATCAGCCGGCTGGATCACTGGTGGAAGCCACTGGGCTATCTCCTGCTGGCAGTCAACTGGTTCAATCCACTGGTCTGGCTGGCCTATTACCTGTTGTGCCGGGATATCGAACTTGCCTGTGATGAGAAAGTCATCAGAACCATGCCGCCTGACGCAAAGAAAGACTATTCACACACGCTGCTTTCCCTGAGCCTGCCCCGGCAGATGATCGCTGCCTGTCCTCTGGCTTTTGGTGAAATCAGTGTGAAGCAGCGGATTCGCACGATCCTCAACTACAGACGACCGGCGTTCTGGCTGATCGCGGCAGCTTTGCTCGTCAGTGCCGCAGTCGCGATTGGTTTTCTGTCTGATCCGAAAGTGACGGACGAACCGCCTGGCCAGAATGAACCACGCCTGGACACCGGAACTTTTACCGGCGGAGCGCTCCTGGCGGATCACATGGCCATTTCGGCACTGCCGCCGGAGGGACGTTATTTCTTTGAAATTATCCTTACGGAAAAGACGTTGACCATCCATGGCGAGGACGGAGAATTGATGATATCAGCGAACGCTATCCGTTTTGACCATCTCAGCGGCACAGAGCTGCTTCGTGACTTGGAGACAGAGGCCTTCAGCCTGCTGATGTGGCAGGGTCGAGAACCCGCCGATCTTATCCAGCCGGGTGACGTGATCAGCCGGGGTGTCTATGAAACGGATGAAGGCGTTCGACATGCCATCTACTGGATCAATCACCGTCCGGCCTGGTTCGGCCTGGGCGAAACTGCGCGGCTTTATGAGCTTCAGACAGTCGCTGCTACCGGTGGATTTGATCCGCCTCAGGGCGTGGTCGTGACACGTTCCGATCTCGACATGGATGGTCAGGACGAAATCATCACCGTCATATCATCGAGTGAAGCGGGACTGTATCAGTTGAAGGTTCAAAACGCCGAAGGATCGGATCTCTGGCAGACTGAGATGGCGACAGCCCATGTCGGGTGGGACTCACTGTTTCTCTGTTCACAGGGGGGCAAAGATTATCTGCTTCAATATAACCCAACGAATTTCCAAGGCTACTGTTCATACCGTTATTCACTGATCACGCTGGCCGGGGGAAAGGAAACTATCGTGCAGACCCGGACCATTGTGTTTGATGTCAACGGTGAGACCCCGATTGACCGGGATGTGCTGGACGCATTTGCGGCCGAAGTCAACCAATTACTTGATCACAGCCTGTTGCTGCTTTCGACTGAAGGCGGTGAGGCGGTGGTCGGCCTGGCGGATCCGGCTCCCTACCGCGAGGATTATTCGGATGTGATCCCCGTGAACCCCTGAATCATTGTGTGATATCATCAGATTATGATTCAGGCTGATAGCAAAGACGATTTCAGCCGGGAAGAGGACAACATGGCGCAGACAATCGACCGGCGAATCTTATTGATGGTCCTGTCGAATATTCTGGCTCAGACGATGACTGACGCACGTTGGCGATCTAATCAGCTTCAGGGTGGAACACTGGGGAATGTCAGCCTGGTCCAGGGCGAGGCTTGCACAGAAAGCGGTGTCTGGCAGCCCTTTCAGGTTGTCAGAAAAAGCCAGCAGCGCTGGATCCGGCCGGGCGATCCTGATTCATGGCGGCGGGAATATGATCTCGCCGCTTCTGATCTGCATCGTTTTTTTCTGCCCTCCCTGCGCTGGCCGACGATTTATCACTATGAACAGCAGCCGGACAAAATCGAGCTGTGGATGGAGTATGTAGACGGTGTCTCCGGTCTGAACCTGACCGATGAGATGATGGTTCAAGCCGCTGCAGCGATGGGCCGGTTCCAGAGCCATCTGACCGGTCAATCTGAGTCGTTGAATCAGATCACCTGCCTCAGCGATTCCGGAACGCTGTATCGAGAGTACCGGCAGTGGTC
>RZZF01000026.1 GCA_009929975.1 Clostridia bacterium | reverse complement strand
CCCGAACGGACTGGGCGTCTGGGTTCGCGGGATTCATTCATTGAGCAGTTCGGCAGCGACCCTGCGCCGTGCGCTGATCACCATGCTGCTGGCCATGCCGCTGTTGATCCTGTTCGCCTTGCTGCTGGGCTACCGGGTTACGCGGCGCGCGTTCACACCGATCGAAAAGATCCAGCAGACTGCCCGTGCCATTGAGCGTGACCGCGATTTGTCCCGCCGGATCAATCTTCCATCGGAAAGGATGGATGAACTGTCGCTGCTGGGCAGCACTTTTGATGATCTGTTCGACCAGCTGGAGACCGCGTTCAACCGGGAAAAACAATTCACTTCAGATGTATCGCATGAGCTGCGCACGCCGATTTCCGTGATCATCTCCCAGGCAGAATTCGGGCTGGATCATCCGGATGACCCGGCGCTCCGCGAACAGAGCCTGCAGGCGATTCTGCAGCAGTCCCGCCAGATGTCACAACTGGTCACACACTTGCTGGAACTTTCCCGTGCGGCCAGAGGTGCTGATTTGATGGATCCTGAACCGATCAATCTGGCTGAGCTCTGTGAGATGGTCGCTGAAGAGCTGGCTGAGAAAGCGGCTGAACATGATATCCGGATCATCCAGAAACTGGATCCTGACATTGTGCTGACGCTGGATCAGACACAAATGGTGCGGGCGCTGATCAATCTGATGCAAAACGGCATTGAACATGGCCATGCCGGCGGATTTATCATGTTGGACCTGCAGCGCCGCCTGAATGCCGTTCATCTGATCGTTTCCGATGACGGCCATGGAATTCCGGTGGAACATCTTCCCCATATCTTCGACCGTTTTTATCAGGTCGACACAGCCCGGACCGCCCGTCAGAACGGTAACTCAGGCCTCGGCCTGACCATGGTCCGCCAGATTATCGAAAACCACGGAGGGACAATTGAGGTCCAGAGCACCGAAGGGGTCGGCAGTACATTTACGATTATTCTGCCGGATCAGCCATCGGATGAACCGGTCTGATCTGGGATACGCGCTCAGGCGCGCCGCATCAACCGGATTTTTTCCACCGCGGAAGAGTGCCGCCCGACCAGTTCCGCCTCAACCAGCAGATCAAACACCGCCTGTCCCTGCTGACCGATATCGGTCAGCCGGAACGTGACCGCCGCGTTGGACTGGAAATTGTAATTGAGCGGCAGCTGGACCTGGTCCGGGCCATCAAGTTCCAGCCCTGCCGGCAGATGCAGCCGGATCCTGACCCAATGCTGCTGATGCATGCGCCCATTATTCATCACCGTCACAGTCAGTGAACGGGGCTCATCCGGACGGATGAACGGGCCGTCATGGCAGCGGATCAGCATCGTGAAAGCCGGGTAGTCACAGCGGATTGTATCGGGTGACAGTTGGCCGAGCGCTGAGATCGAAAGGTCATGGTCGATGGAATTGCCGTTGATCTCCGGCAGATAATCGTCGGCAGGCGGTGCTTTCAAAGCTTCACCGCTCAGAACATCAAGCGTGTAGCCGCCCGGCGCGAAAAGATCACAGACATCAACACCGAGAAATCCGGGAATCACCCGCAGGACACGGTCCGTCAGCTGGCTGACTGTGTCAGGAATCCAGATGCCGCCACTCGTCCGGTCGACACACATGGTCGCGATCTGGTCGCCAAGCGGATCCATCCATTCGGACGGCAGCGCGGAAGCTCCGCGGATAATACCGATCAGCGCGCCGAGTGTCGCTGCTGTACAGTCCGTGTCCTCACCGCAGCTGACGGCCAGACAGAGGCTCTTGCCGAAATCATCATCGCCATAATACCAGCCGGCAATCGTAAAGCCGATATTCTCCGGCGCGTCAAATCCGGCCTGCCCCAATGGAAGTTCGCGGGCCTCCTCACTGAGCTGGCTGAGGCGGACACCCTGAATACCAAAGGTTCCGGGAGCCTGCGCGTGGATCCGCCGCCGGGCTTCTTCCAGCGGCTGACCTGATTGCCAGCAGGTTTGTGCTTCGCGGACACAGCGGGACACCGCGCAATCGTCTGGAATATAGCTCAGGGCGATATCCAGCAGCGTGTCCCGATCATCCTCAACAAACGCGGCGCTTTGCAGCGCGGCGAAAAAAAGTTCGCCATACATGCCTTCATCCGCGTGGTCGACAATCGCGTCTTCATAGGCATAGCGCACCGCGATCTCCGGATGGCCCGGAGCCAGGCAGGCCCAGATTTCTGACCGGATGAAGCAGCCACAGGAGTTTTTGTAGACATTATCAACTGAACCGGACAGCGGTGGGCGCAGACCGGCCCGCAGATTGGCTTTGCCCATACCATATTCAACCCAGTTGGGAATGATGTAGCTGAGCCAATACTCACCAAGAATCGACGCGTTGACCTGTCGGCCATACCGTTCCACAGCAGCCAGCCAGACCAGCTGCAGATCAAGATCATCGTTCGGCGGAGGTCCGGCTGAAAGGTCCTGCGTGTAAAATTGGATCTCCGGCCGGCCGCGCCGTCCTTCAAATGGAGCGCCCAGCACACCGCCGGCATTCTTACCGGCCCAGCAGCCTCTGATCTTGTCCTGAAGAACTGAAAATTCAAGCTTCATCGTGATGGATCCTCCATATCAAGCCCGACGGTCTGCGCGGCAGAACAATCATACTCTGTGAACGACTAACATTATTGTACTATGGAATCGGTTGATCTGTGCTAAAATTATCTTCGTGCAGAAAAACGACTTGTCAGTTGAAAATCGTGGTTCTGTGATCAATATTGGGATTATCGCCCATGTTGACGCTGGAAAGACCACGCTGACCGAACAGCTTCTTTATCACAGCGGTGCGGTGCTTGCCCCCGGCAGTGTGGATCTGGGAACGGCCCAGACTGACTATATGGAGGTCGAGCGCCGCCGCGGGATTTCCGTACGGACGGCGACAACCGTCATCCACTGGCAAGATGTGACGATCAATCTGATCGACACCCCCGGTCATGTTGATTTCGCGGCTGAGGTTGAGCGCAGCCTGCAGGTCCTTGACTGCGCGGTACTCTGCCTTTCCGCGGTTGAAGGCGTCCAGGCCCAAAGCGAACAGTACTACCAGGCACTTCGCCGTCTGAACTGTCCGGTCATTCTCTTTATCAACAAAACCGACCGCACCGGTGCCGACCCTGAGCGGGTGCTGGCCACTGTGCGTCAACTGCTCCGTCTCTCGGTGCTTCCCGCCGGCCAGGAGGATCAATGGCTGTCTGAACTGGCGGAACATGATGATCAGCTCGCCGAGTTGTGGCTGGAAGGTCGGAACGCGGATCGGGAACAGCTTGTTGAAGCCCTGATCCGGCAGATGCATGACGGCCTGACGGCCCCATACCTGACCGGCAGCGCACTGCTCGGACAAGGAATCCGTGAGCTGCTCGACCTGATCATTCTGACCGCGAGGCCACCAGCCGGCGATCCCGATGGACCGGTCGCGGCGTCTGTCTTCAAAGTCGAACACGATCCGCGGCTGGGACGGATCGCCTATGTCCGCCTGTACAGCGGCCGACTGAAAAACCGTGATGCCGTCTTCAACGCGACCCGCGGCACAACGGCCAAGATTGTCCAGATCCGCAAAACCTCCGGCAGGCGCGCGTTTGATATCGGTGAGATGGCAGCCGGCGATATCGCGGCGATCTGTGGACTGTCGGATGTCCGGGCCGGCGACTGGCTGGGAGACACCGCACAGGTGCCCCGTTCAGTCCCTGTTGCCCAGCCGCTGCTCCAGGTCCGCCTGCGCCCTGTCGATGAGCAGGATCTCAGCCGGCTGGTCGCTGCCTGCGAGGAACTGACCGCGGAAGATCCGAAATTGGATATGATCTGGGTTCCTGGTGTCCGCCAACTGCTTCTTCATGTCACCGGCCCGATTCAAATTGAGATTCTCGCCAACCTGTTTGAGACACGGTTCGATCTAAAAGTCGGGATTGAGCCGCCGCAGATTATTTACCGGGAAACTCCGGTCAAACCGGCGATCGGTTTTGATGCCTATACCATGCCGAAACCCTGCTGGGCGATCGTCCGGTTTGAAATTGAACCGCTGCCGACAGGGAGCGGTGTCATCTATGAAAGCCGGACACCCGATACACGGATTCACTATCGTTATCAGGGCCAGGTCGAACAGACCATCGGTCCCGCGCTGCAGCAGGGTCCACTTGGCTGGCAGGTGACCGATCTGAAAATCTCGCTGGCCGATGGTGAGGATCATCCGGTCCACACGCATCCACTGGACTTCGCCACCGTCACCCCGATGGCCATCATGAAGGGACTCGTCGCCGCCGGAACCCGTTTGCTTGAACCGATTCTCCGCTTCTGGCTCTCGATCCCCCAGGCAGACACCGGCAGGATGATCAGCCGGATCGTGACCATGCGGGGCCAGCTTGACGCTGAACCGCCGGATGATGTCCCAGATCAGACGGACCCTGAAACCAGGCGCCTTCTGACCGGACGGGTACCGGCCGCTGAATCAATGGATTTCCCGGTCTATGTCGCCCAGGTCACAGGTGGACGTGGTATTTTGACCATGACATTCGCCGATTACCAGCCCTGTCCGGAAGGTTATGGTGAAAGTACGGAGTATCGCGGGATCAATCCTTTGGACCGTGACAAATATATTCTTTATGTGAGAGGTGCGATTCAATGAATAGTGTTTTTGAGCTGATCATGCTGGTCTGTTTCGGGATTTCCTGGCCTTTTGCCGCGTTGAAATCCTATCGGGCCCGCAGCACAAAGGGGAAAAGCCTCTTGTTTCTGATCGCGATCTGGATTGGCTATGTCAGCGGGATTCTGCATAAGGTTTTATATTCGCAGGATTTGGTGATTCTCGTTTACATCTTCAATCTGACGATCGTTTCACTTGATCTTCTGTTGTATGTCCGCAACCGCCGTCTGGAAAAGCAATCTGATCATCCACTTGTCTGACCGATCTACCGTTGTCCCGGCGGTCAGCATGCTATAATAAAACCAGACTCCAACCGATTATTCCGATGACAGGAGGGACATGGCATGCTGACACGTCCGTTCGGCCAGACAGGTCTGGCCTCAACGCTTCTCGGTTTTGGTGGTTTCCATCTGCTGGAGATCGACCTCGAAACATCCACCCGACTGCTCAACACCTACCTTGACAGTGGCGGCAATTACATTGAAACCGCCGCGAACTACGGCAACGGTGAATCAGAACGCAAGATCGGCCAGGCGATATCCCATCGCCGGCAGGAGTACATGCTGGTCTCAAAGATAGCAGACCGTGACCGGGACGGTTTTTTGAGAACCCTCGACCGCAGTCTGGAAAATCTGCAGACAGACCACCTTGATGTTGTTCTGATGCATGGTGTGGCCACACGGGCCGAACTGGACCAGATCCTCGGTCCGGGCGGCGCGATCGAAGGATTTCTCACCGCCCGCGAGGCCGGCAAAGCAGACCATGTCGGACTCTCCATGCATGGTCGACCGGATGTCCTGATCGAAGCCCTCAAGCAATACCCGTTCGAAGCCGTCATGACCACCATCAATTATTATGATCGATTCAATTTTCCCGCCATTGAGGATGAACTGCTGCCGCTGGCCGCTGAAAAAGGCTGCGCGGTCATTTTGATGAAACCGCTGGCAGACGGTCTGCTCTGGCAGTCCGCGCCGGAAGCCTTTCAATATGCGTTCAGCCGACCGGTTTCTGTGGTTGTCACGGGAATCAACACCGACGCGATGCTGCGAGACGATCTTACGTTCGCCAATGATTATGTCCCGCCGACAGACGAAGCGCTGGAACAGCTTTATCACGACGCACCTGAGCTGGGGAATTATGTCTGCCGGCAATGTGGCCTGTGCCTGCCTTGTCCGGAACAGATTAACCTGCCGCTTATTTTCCTGATGGAAGGCCATTATGACCGCCAGATGCGGGACGGCATCATTCGGAACGCGTCCGACTTCGCCCTGCGTGACCGGCTTCGCTTCTGGTTCGGCAATGACCGCCAGGCACGTGAAGATTATGCCGCTCTGACGGTAAAGGCCGACCGCTGTACTGACTGCGGCCTTTGCAATGAACGCTGCCCCTACGGCATCGATGTCATGCGCAAACTGAAAATCGCTGATTATAAACTGGCCGGCCGGTCCATTTACTGACCGCCGGCAAAAAGTGAACAGACAGCAGGACGGAGGTTGACATGCCTGATAAGAAGCCCCATCTGATCATCTTCAATCCGGACCAGTTCCGCAGTGACGCACTGGCTCATCTTGGTGGCCAGGGAAGCACCCCGAATCTCGACCGGATCTGCCGCGAGGATGCCGTCTCTTTCGCCCAGGCCTACTGTCAGAATCCGGTCTGCACGCCCAGCCGCTGTTCGTTCATGAGCGGCTGGTATCCTCATGTGCATGGCCATCGGACCATGTATCACATGATGCAGCCGCATGAGCCGGTTCTGCTCCGCTCGCTCAAACAGGCCGGTTATCATGTCTGGTGGGGCGGCAAGAACGACCTGATTCCCGGGCAGCATGGCTATGACGATGTCTGCAGCCACTACAACCGGAGCGATCGTGAACTGACCGGCTACAACCTGCATGCGGAAACCTGGTGGCGCGGACCGTCTGACGGAGATAATTACTACTCATTTTACGCCGGGCGCCTGACACCACGCGAACTCGGACCTTATATTGATGAAGACTGGGCCCATGTGCTGGACGCGATCGACCTGATTGATTCATACGACGGCGATCAACCGCTGTGCATCTATCTGCCCTTGCTGTATCCACATCCTCCTTATGGTGTTGAGGAACCCTATTACAGCCAGATTGACCGCAGCCGGGTTGAGCCTCCCCTGCCACCATATGGGCGCTGGGACGACAAGCCTTCAATTCTTCGGGGACTTTACGAAAGGCAGCGGCTGTCCGGCTGGAGCCGGGAGCGGCTGACAGAGCTGAAAGCGACGTATCTCGGGATGTGTGCCCGGATTGACGACCAGTTCGGCCAGCTGATGGCAGCACTGAAACGAAGCGGTCGTTATGATGACAGTGCGGTCTTCTTTTTCAGCGATCACGGAGATTTTACCGGTGATTACGGACTGGTTGAAAAAACTCAGAATACGTTTCAGGACTGTCTGACCCGGGTTCCCCTGATCGTCAAGCCGCCGCGTGATGCCGGGGTCCGCCCGGGCGTCCGTGATGCCCTCGTTGAACTGGTTGACTTTCCCGCGACAGTTGCCGATCTGGCCGGACTGACGTTTGACTGGACACAGTTCGGCCGCTCCCTTCTCCCCTTGATCCAGGGACAGACCGACCAGCACCGGGACGCTGTTTTCTGTGAAGGTGGGCGACGGCCGGACGAATGGCACTGCTCGGAATTCCAATCCACTTCGAGCGGCAGTGATGACGGGCTCTACTCACCCAGGCTGTCCCTGCAGACCGGCAGCGGCCCCGAGCACAGTCTGGCGGTCATGCTGCGCACCGACCGGTACAAATATGTACGGCGCCTGAATGAAAATGATGAGCTCTATGACCTGCAGCAGGATCCTCGGGAGATGCATAACCTGATCGAAGAACCAGATCTGCAGGACATTCTGATTTCACTGAAAGAAAGGATGCTCCGCTTTCTCTTTGAAACCGCGGATGTAGTACCGTTTCAGCCGGATGAGCGCAGTTTCAGCCGGAAAGAATAATCAGTCAGGGAGGGCAGACCATGCCGACAGGAACGATTCACCGGGAAATTGATGATCAGTATAAAGCAAGCGCCAGAGCGCTTGTGGCGCAAATGACGCTGGATGAGAAGGTGCTTCAGATGGTCCACGGTGCCGCTGAGTCGGCCCGCCTGGGCATTCCGGCCTATAACTGGTGGAATGAAGCGCTGCATGGGGTCGCGAGAGCAGGGGTGGCGACCGTTTTCCCGCAGGCGATCGGCCTGGCGGCGATGTTCGATCCCGTCTGGCTTGAAAAAGTCGCCGATGTCATCTCAAGCGAAGGGCGGGCGAAATATGAAGCAGCCAGCCGACGCGGCGACCGTGATATTTACAAGGGACTGACCTTCTGGTCACCGAATATCAATATTTTCCGTGACCCGCGCTGGGGGCGGGGACATGAGACTTACGGCGAGGATCCTTTCCTGACGGCGGAATGCGGTAAAGCGTTCATCCGCGGCATTCAGGGAACTGACGAACGATGGCTCAAGGCCGCGGCCTGTGCCAAGCATTACGCGGTCCACTCGGGGCCTGAGGCGCTGCGCCATCACTTTGATGCCCGCTCAGATCTGCGGGATCTGTGGGACACATACCTCTATGCCTTTGAGGAATGTGTTGTCGACGGACAGGTTGAATCTGTCATGGGCGCTTACAACCGGACCAACGGTGATCCCTGCTGCGCGCATCCATATCTGCTGGAACAGATCCTGCGCGGACTGTGGCAGTTTGACGGACATGTCACCAGTGACTGCTGGGCCATCAAGGATTTTCACGACGGGCACGGCGTGACTTCAAACATGCCGGAATCCGCCGCGCTGGCTGTCCGCCGCGGCTGCGACCTCAACTGCGGTACCGCGTACCTCAGTCTGCTTGCGGCGGTTGAAGACGGCCTGATTGATGAGGCCGCGATTGATGTGTCACTGGTCCGGCTGATGACAGCCCGCTATCGTCTCGGTCTGCTGGGAGACGTCCAGGACCAGCCCTGGAAAACGCTGTCCTTTGATTTGGTCGATGGGGCTGAACACCGTGCGATCAATCTGGAAACAGCCCGCCGCAGTCTGGTTCTCCTGAAAAACAACGGAGTCCTGCCACTGCGCCGTGAATCGATCCGTACACTGGCCGTCGTCGGTCCGAACGCCGACAATCCGGCGGCGCTGCTCGGCAACTATAACGGGACACCGAATGATCCGGCGACACCGCTGCGTGGTTTCATCGAAACCGCAGCGCCAGGCACGCGCGTTTTATATGCCGAAGGCTGCCACCTGTACAATCCGTCCATGACCAATCTCAGCCAGCCCGGCGATCGAATCAGTGAGGCACTGGCCTGTGCTGACCAGGCTGACGCGGTTATCCTCTGTCTCGGCCTTGATGCCGGTCTCGAAGGTGAAGAAGGTGATACCGGCAACCAGTACTCTTCCGGCGATAAACAGGATCTCAATCTGCCCGGTTATCAGCACCAGCTGCTCGAAGCCCTGCTGGACAGCGGCAAACCGGTCATCGTCGTTCTTCTGGCCGGCAGCTCGTTGGCTGTGCCGCTGGCGGATGAAAAAGCAGACGCGATCATCCAGGCCTGGTATCCGGGTGCTCAGGGCGGCCGTGCTCTGGCCCAGCTGGTTTTCGGTGATTTCTCGCCCTCCGGTCGATTGCCGGTCACTTTTTACCGCAGCAGTGAGGAACTGCCTGATTTCACTGACTACAGCATGAAGGACCGCACCTATCGCTACATGACAAAGACACCGCTCTACCCCTTTGGTTTCGGTCTCAGCTACACATCATTTTCCTATGGACCACTTCAGGTGACCCGGTTTGACACTGAGCCGCTTGATGCGGATGATGATCTGATGGCCCGGCGAAATGACCCGCTCATCGCGGTCAGCGGCCAGGTGACCAATCAAGGCAGCCAGGCAGGCCGGGAGATCATCCAACTGTATCTGAAGGCACCGGCCGATGTCCGTTTCCGCCAGGCACACCATCAGTTGCGCGGCCTTGCGGCGATTGAGCTGGCACCCGGCGAGACAAAATCCTTCAGACTGGAACTGCTGCGCAAGCATTTCTGGCAGGCTGATGATCAGGGGCAGCGCGCGATCGCCAGAGGCGTCTGGCAGATTGATGTCGGAGGCCATCAGCCGGATGAACGCAGCATTGAACTGTCCGGCCAAAAAACACAACGCGTTACGATCGAATGGAGCTGCGCCGCGGCAGCAGCAACCTTTTGTTTCTGACCACTCACCGTTCAAACACAACCACTCACCGTCAGGCTCTTTTGCCCGTTACAATCCATGCCTATAATGGGGATGTGAGGTCTGATCATGCATGTGCGACTTGAAATTGTTGATAAAAACCAACCAGAAACCGCTGTGATCCGCTGTCATGAGCTGACACCGGAAATCGAAGCAATGGCCAATCTGATCCGTCGGCAGGATGTGTCCCGGCAGCCCATCGTCTTTTATAAGGGAGATGAGCATTATTATCTCTCGCTGCGTGAAATTTTATTTTTTGAGACAGATGACGACCATGTTTATGCGCATTCGGCGGCTGACGCGTTTGAAGTCAAAGCCAGGCTGTATGAACTGGAAGCTGCGCTGCCGGGACATTTCGTCCGTGTCTCCCGCTCGGCGATCGCCAGCATCCTGCACATCTATTCCATTCAGAAGAGCCTGACCGGTGTCAGTCTGGTCGCTTTCCGCCAGTCGCATAAGGAGATTTATTGTTCCCGTATGTATGGTCGTGAGCTGTTCAGAAAAATGAATGAGAGGTTTATCTATGAAAACATCTAGAATTCTGTGGAGTCTGCTTCTCCTGGGCTGCGGCGTTCTGCTGCTGCTGCACGCCCTCAATATCGGTCAGACCTATGATCTGACCCGGATCATCGCCAGTGTACTGCTGCTTGGCATCTCAATATCCAGTTTCCTGCATCGCCAGTATTTCATCGGCACACTCCCGCTGGCGGTCATTCTCTATCTCTGGCGTGTACCGCTGGGTCTTGAAGACATGAACATCGTCCTGGTGATCGTTGCCATCGCGATTCTCGGCATCGGGCTCAGCGCACTGCTGCGGCCCAGATCCCGCCACCGGCATGTCAAGATTCATCATGACTTTCGTTCAAACGGTGAGATCATCGATGCCGGACAGGATGACGCGGCCGCTGATGACGCGGTCTCAGGCGAAGATGAACAGGTCAACATCAACTGCAGCTTCGGTGAAGAAACGAAATACATTCATGCCCGTCAGCTCAAACGTGTCAATGTCGGCTGCAGCTTCGGCGGGACCAAAATCTTTTTTGACCAGTGCCAGGTCGCGGCGGATCCGCTGCAGATCAATCTCAGTGTCGCGTTCTCCGGTGTGGAACTGGTCGTCCCCCGCAACTGGGCGATCCAGGACAAAGTCAGCTCATTTGCCTCCTCGGTCAGTGAAGAGGGGCTGATCAGCCGCGACGACGAAATTGTCAATGTCCGACTGCAGGGCTCTCTCAGCTTCTCAGGTGTCAAAATCCGCTATGTCTGATGATCTTTGTCCAGTCAAAAAAGGATGTCCCGGCAGGACATCCTTTTTTGATTTCAGGATAGTAAAGTCAGTCGATATCAGCCGTGGATTATTTTCATCGCCGCGTCAACGCCGTCATTCTCAGGTGTAAAGCCCTGATCCTTCAACGCGGTCTCCAGAGCGGCCAGGAAGGTCACCACATGGCGGATCTGGCAGGAATGTCCCATCAGCCCGACACGCCACAGCTTACCCTTGAAGGCACCGAGTCCTCCGCCGATTTCAATGCCGAACTGCTCGAGCAGCTGTCCCCGGACCGCGGCATCATTAACACCGTCAGGTATATGGACAGTCGTCAGTTCCGGCAGACGGATATCAGCATTGACCAGGAGTTTGAGGCCCATGGCTTACAG
>RZZF01000025.1 GCA_009929975.1 Clostridia bacterium | reverse complement strand
GTTGTGCACTATGTTCTTACGCACACACCCGAATGGCATTGCAAGAAGGCCTTGCCGAGGAAGAAATTGCCCAGTTGTTAACGGGTAGTTCTGTATCAATTCCACCGGAGGAAGCCCCTGCTATTGTATTTGCACAACATTTTGCCGAGGGAAAGGGACTCTATGACCCTGATATGTATATGATGTTAACACGACAATACTCCCCGGAAAAGGCTCAGGGTATTCTTGGTTCGGCTCAAGTGATACTTACTGGCAATGCCTATGGCATTCCATGGAGTTCGCTGATGAACCGGTTCAAGGGAAAACCGGACAAGCGATGTTCATGGTTCTATGAAGTGGAGGTCATCACATTGGGCAGTCTGCTGATGCCGTTTGCGATGATACAGGCTTTGGCAGCTGCTGTCTTTCGCCTGCCGTTGATCAGCTTTCGCTGCTCCGATTGAGGTCAGGATGAACATGACGGATTGGCAGTTCAATTTCATCATTAAAGACTGGGCGACCTGGGGCGGCGTTTTTTGTTCCGTCCGCGACTTTCAACCACTTATCAAAACGATATTCGACAATGAAAATTTTGCTCTGCACGCTGTTGAGAGCTGTAAACCGGGAACCAACGGGGTGTTTCGGATCGGCCCTCTGGTTATCAAAATTTTTGTACCGATTGAATCCGGCTATGACAGCTGGCCCGATTATCAAGCGGAATTGTATGCGCTGGAGCGGGCCAATGCCCTTGGGGTGTCCGTTCCGCGGCTGCAGGCGAAAGGCGAGATACAGGATCGCTATCTGTTCCGATACCTGATCATGGATTACGTGTATGGTGAGACACTCGGGGATCGCAAGGCCGCACTGAATCCGGAGGAAAAGATCGCGATCGGCAGGACGCTGCGGCAGATTGTCCGGTCATGGGCGACACCGTGTGAGAATTTCAATGGGATTGACGTCATTCAACGGACATTGAACAGTCCGCGCTGGCACGATGCTCCCGCAGACATCAGAGACGCGCAGAAACGCTGTCTCCATCGTTTGAACCGCGATGATTTTGTGTATGTCCATGGCGATCTGACCGAAGATAACCTGATCATTGGAGACTCTGGGGATGTGACCGTGATTGATTTCGCGGATTCCATCAGGGCGCCGGCGATCTATGAAGACATGGCCATTGCCTGTGACGCCTTCAATTTTGATCTCGATTTACTGCAGGGTTATTATGGAAAGATCACTGCGGAAGATTTACTGGATCGCTGTATTCAGGCCATTCTTGTCCACGATTATGGCTGGCAGGTTGTCAAAAATACGTTTGGATCTGTGCATCACATGGCGGACCTGCGAACCAGAATCATGCAGCGCCTGACATCGGGTGAGACGAACGACAAATCAACAAAAGTGCGATAAAATCATGTGAAGCCCCACCCGATCATGAGAAAACAGCGGAGGGGTTACCCAATTTCATCTTTCAGTGAGGACTACATGGTTTCATTATTGATTGTCGTCATCTATATTGCTTTTATCAGTCTCGGCCTGCCGGATTCGCTTCTCGGTTCGGCCTGGCCGGCCATGTTCCGTGACTTTGATGTTCCGTTGTCCTATGCCGGAATCATCACGATGATGATCGCCGGAGGGACCATTATCTCCAGCCTGATGTCCGACCGGCTGACCAGACGATTTGGCGCAGGGCTTGTGACTGCCGTCAGTGTCTTGATGACGGCGGTCGCGTTGTTCGGGTTTTCAATTTCCGGGTCATTCTTTCTATTGTGTCTATGGGCCATACCCTATGGCCTCGGAGCGGGAGCGATTGACGCGGCGCTGAATAATTATGTCGCTCTTCATTATGCCTCGCGCCACATGAGTTGGCTGCATTGTTTTTGGGGTGTGGGAGCGGCAACAAGCCCCTATATCATGAGCTATCACCTGACCCGTGGATTGGGATGGACGTCCGGTTACCGTTTCATCGCCATCATTCAGGTTATTGTGACTGTGATCCTGTTCCTCAGCCTGCCGTTATGGAAGAAAAAATCAGTCGCCGTGGATCAGCACAAGCTTTCAAGTACCCCGCTCAGCCTGGTTCAGATCTTGAAAATCAAAGGTGTCGTCATTGTCCTTATTTCATTTTTCAGCTACATCGCGCTTGAGACGACCGCAGGACTTTGGGCCAGCAGTTATTTTGTCCAGTACCGTGGCGTTGATGCCGAGATTGCCGCGAAATTTGCCTCGCTGTTTTATCTGGGAATTACATTCGGACGTTTTCTCAACGGCTTCATCGCCGACCGGATCGGCGATCGGCGTCTGATCCGCTTCGGCAGTCTCATCATCGTCATCGGTATTCTGATGGTCGGCCTGCCCGTTGCCGTCAATTTTCTGGCGCTGATCGGGCTGGTGGTCGTGGGATTGGGCTGCGCGCCGATCTATCCGTCGATCATCCATTCCACACCAGTTAATTTCGGAAAAAATAATTCGCAGGCGATCATCGGCGTACAAATGGCCAGTGCCTATATCGGCGGTACATTCATTCCGCCGCTCTTCGGTCTGATCGCGGATGTGACCAGCATCGGAGTGTATCCGGTTTATTTGCTGTTTTTCGCGCTGCTCATGTTCATCATGTCAGAACGTCTGATCAAAAAATTGGCAAGATCATGACAAGATCAATCGGCAGAAAAAGATAAGATAAAGAAAGAGGTGGAATCAATGACAGGACCCTATGATGCGAATCTGGCGGATTACCCGCGCAAAGTCGGAGAAAACAGTGATGACGCGAGAATCAATCGTGCCGTGAAGGACTGTGAACGCGGCGTTTTGTACATACCAAAAGGTGTCTATGAAATTGCCGGGACGATTGAGATCACGAATGCCTGCTCACTGCTCATGCATAAGTCAGCCGTACTGAAAGCTGTGCGGGAGATGGACTATGTGCTGAAATATGACGCTGCTTCATCCTATCCTGATGTGGTTGAATGCGATAGCCATCTGACACCGTCTGACGATTATGACGCAGAGGACTGGAATCTGTTTGTGATTGGCGGATATCTTGATGGCGCGGGCAAGGCCAGCTGCATGTGCCTGAACAGTTTCAAACACTTTACCATGCGTGATGTCTCATTCAGAAACGGGAAACCGTATGGATTAAAGATCGAAGATGCCGGCAGCACCTGGACCTATGAACTGGTGGCACAAAATCTGTATTTCAAATGCACGATGCCAGGGCTGAGCCCGAATGCCGGAATCAGTTCGAACGGCGGGGACAGCCACTTTATCGATTGTATTATCGTTGACTACACCAGAGGCATTGAACTGCTCGGTGGCGGCTCCAACCGTCTGACACGCTGCCATGTCTGGGGTGGCCCGATTCCGCCGCGCAACGATGGTGAACTGCCGGAAATGCTGATTGATTCAGTTAACTATGTCCTCAGCTCACATGATGCGATTCTGACGGACTGCTATGCGGATACAGGCAAGACAGGGTTTCTGGTCACCGAAAATACACGTCTGATCGGCTGCAGCTATTTTAATAATTACACGTACAAAATGGATGATGTTACCGTGATCGACCATCGGCAGGGCGATTTGCTGATTGCCAACGGCCAGTTCAGAAAGACAAGTCCTCACGCGGTCCTTTACAAAGGTGACAACCGGAATGTGATCTGGCGTGACAATGTTTATGTCGGTGGTCTGGCGGAACCGGTATAAACCCGGGTAAATCATTCGTTCGAATGCCAGATAAATCTGTGATTGTTTCCGTTTCGATTGAATTCAGCGCAACAGAAAGGAAGTCGAACTATGAATCTTACGATCAAGCCACTGACGCCGGATCTTGCTTCGGCTTATCTTGATTTTTTTGACAACCGGGCGTTCGCGGCTGAAAAAGGCCATAACCCGAATGGTCCATGTTATTGTAATGCGCCCACCATGGAGACGTCTGCCATCCGGCAGATGGTGAGTGAGTTTGGTAGCGATATCAAGGGAACGCTGCGCAGGAATGCCGAAAAACAGCTGGCAGAAGAGCGATTACAAGGATATCTGGCATTCGATGGCGATATTAGTATCGGCTGGTGTAATGCCGGCGACATGAACCACTATCCGGTCAACGACTGGAACTTTATCCCTGAGATAGCCCGCCGCAATGCGTGTGGCAAAACCCTGTCGGTCGTCTGCTTTGCCATTGCGCCGGACTACTCCGGCCAGGGCATCGCGACCGCTTTGCTGGAGCGCGTGATCGGGGATGCGCGGCCAAAAGGCTATGATGCTGTGGAGGGCTATGGAGAAGCGCAAGAAGGACGTGTCGCCTGGGATTTCCATGGCCCCGTAACGCTGTATGAAAAAGCAGGGTTGATGGAGGTCGCGCGGTGTGATGGCCGGATCGTGATGAGAAAAATATTGTGAAACGGCAGATGGCCTTCTGATCATACGTTATGTGATCTCGCAGGATTTCTGCCCGCCTTCTGACAGATCATAACATGTTCCGATATAGCGAAACATGTTATGATGAAGGTGTAATAACCGACCGTCATGCGATCAGCCATCGATCGTGTTATCTGGTCAGGGATCGGTCCGACAGCAAATCCTGAGCGCATGATCTGGTGAAATCAAAAGATCCGGGATCTGCCGTCATATCTGTTTGATATGAATGGATAGGAGGCCTGATGATGCGACATCATTCATTTTCTGTTTCATTGGCGAAAAATCCGGCCATCAAAATCAACGTAACACAGGGTCATTTTTCAACGAGTCATGCCCATATGACACATTATCTCGATCTGAACAATCTCAAAACCAACGCGCTGATTGCCAAAGAAGTGGCTGAGGAATTGGCTCAGCCTTATCTGGCCGGTGCGCTGGTTGATACTATTGTCTGTATGGAAGGAACCGAGGTCATTGGCGCGTACATGGCGGAAGTCCTTCTGGACAGCGGAACTTTGATCACCGATGAAGACATGGCGATTCATGTTGTCATTCCGCTGCGCAACACGGAACGCAAGCTGATGTTCCCGGCTGATCTGCAAAAATTGATCAGCCATCGTAATATCATCCTGTTGATCTCCTCTGTATCCACCGGGATCACCTTGAACAGCGCGCTGGACTGTTTGTCATATTATGGTGCGCAGCTGGTCGGCATTTCAGCTCTTTTCAATGCCAATGAGGCTTCAAACGGGCAGAAAATATTTGCCATGTTTACGAAGAACGATATCCTTGGCTACGAATTATTCCGGCCCGGTGACTGCTCAATGTGTCAGGAGGGTCAAAAACTGGATGGCATCATCATTCATGATGGCTGTATCACGATGTGACCCGGCCATAAAACGCGAAAATCGTTGACTTCAGCTTGTTGATCGTTATGGAGTGTACAGATGATATTATCCGGTGTTGTTTCCGTCACATTCAGACATTTGACTGCAGATGAGATTATCGCCTTAGCAGTGAGAGCCAATTTGCAGTCAATCGAGTGGGGCGGTGACATTCATGTTCCACATGGTGCCATTAAGACGGCCGAAGCGGTTGGTTCAGCCACACGAAAGGCTGGTTTGAAGGTTGCCTCCTACGGATCATATTACAAAGTTGGAACCAATGATAATATCGAAACCTCATTTATAAAGGTTTTGCAAACCGCATCCGCCCTGGAGGCACCCAACATTCGTGTATGGGCCGGAAATCGGCCGTCTGGCGCAACAGACGAGTCGGTCTGGCAGTCAATGATTGAGGAAACCCGATTCATTGCGGATCTGGCCGGAGAGCAGAATATTCGTGTGTCGTTCGAGTACCATGCCAATACCCTGACGGATTCGAGTGAGTCAGCCGCGCGGCTGCTTCACGAAATTGGACATCCCAATGTGTTTTGCTACTGGCAGCCGCCGATCCATTTAGATGAACAAGAGCGATTGATCAGCCTGCAGGCCATCACGCCCTGGATCAGCAATGTTCATGTGTTCCACTGGCGTGAAACGGGTCAATTTGCGCTCGCGCAGGGTGAGCTGGAATGGATGCCATATATGGACGAAATCACCCGATTGAATGGCGATCGATATGCGTTGCTGGAATTTGTCAAAAACGATTCGGTTGATCAATTTCTGGAGGATGCAGCGGATTTAAAACGAATCGTCGCCCATGCGGCACAAAAAGCGAAGTGAAATGGATTTTGCCGATCGAGCGGCCACAATCAATGATGACGAGGTCATGCCTGTGAAATTCACAAGAATGCTGCTGCCGATTCTGATAGCACTGCTGTTGCTTAGTGCCTGTGGCCAGACAGACCGTCTGTCGGACATGCCTTCTGCGACGAATGTGACAGACACAACCCGTGATCCGACGACGTCTGAATCGTCCACTGATGAATCAACGACCGTGCCGGAAGAAACTCACCTTCCAGCCAGTACAACAGAACTTATTTTGCGGCCTCCGGTCGAGGACAATCCACCGAATACAGATTATGAACCGGCTTTTACCGGCCAGACACGAGCTCCCGGTGTTGTGACAACAACGCCATATGAAGTGGTTGTCCTGACGGATGAACTGGAAAGTCCCTGGGCGGTTGCCGCGTTGCCGGACGGTCGACTTGTGGTGACTGAAAAAGCGGGTCAAATCCGCATCGTCTCGAGCACAGGTGAACTGAGCCTGCCAATCGGTGGATTCCCGCCGGTTGATGACCGCGGACAGGGCGGCCTTCTTGATGTCTTGCCTTCACCTGACTTTTCCGTCAGCCGTCTGCTTTATTTCACATTGGCAGAAATGACCGGCGACGGTTCGCTGACCGCTGTCGCCCGCGGCCGATTATCCGCTGATGAACGGTCAGTTGAACAGGTCGAGATCATCTGGCGTGCCATCCCTTATTATGACAACAGCATGCATTTTGGCAGCCGGATTGTCTTTGACAAGAGGGGGCATCTTTTTGTTTCCACCGGCGAACGTTCTGATCTTGCGACAAGGCCGTATGCTCAGCTGCTCGACAACGGATATGGAAAAATTGTTCATATAACGACCGAAGGTGAGCCGGTGCCGGGCAATCCTTTCATTGGTCAGGCGGACGTGCTACCGGAAATCTATTCATATGGCCACCGTAATGTTCAGGGCATGGATATCCATCCTGCAACCGGAGAGCTCTGGATAAGTGAGATGGGTCCACGCGGTGGTGATGAGCTGAATCTCATCAATGCCGGTGAAAATCATGGCTGGCCGGTCATCAGTTATGGAATTGAGTATTCCGGCGAGCCGATTCCAGGAGCTCTGACCGTCAAAGACGGCATGGCGCAGCCTGTCTATTACTGGGATCCGGTGCTGGCTCCGAGTGGTATGACTTTCTATCCTTTCAGGAGAGTCCCGGAATGGGAAAATAATCTGTTCATCGGAGGGTTGCGCGGACAGCATATCGCGCGGCTGGTGATCGAAGACCATCGGGTGGTCGGTGAAGAACGCCTGCTGGCCTCTGAGGGTCAGCGCTTTCGTGACGTCACGGCGGCGCAGGATGGCTATCTCTACGCGGTGACGGATCAAGGCCATCTGTACCGGATTGGCTGATCAGACAGGACGATGTATCGTACAGGAGAATCAAAATGAATCAGTGGTACCAGCAGTTAACCAAACCCTCGTGGGCACCTCCCGGCTGGATCTTTGGTCCCGTATGGCTTGTCTTATATATCGGGATTGTGTTCACCTATGGTGCGGCGGTTTTGATGTTTGCGAAATCGCAGATTTCCTGGCTGGTGTTGCTTACGTTGATCTGGGCGATGATCGCGATTTATCCATTCGCTGCCTGGATCGCTGTGCTGAACAGTCCTTATCTGTTGTGGGTTGCGTTTGCCACCGGACTGCAATTGAGCATAACGTGGATGAATCGAAACAAGCAAGCGGGTGCCTGACCGTTGTCTCAGTGGGAGGCCTGGTTCAGGACCGAAAGGAGTCAGAATGAACAGAAGAATGAAAATCGCGCTGATCGGAGGGGCTCTGCTGGGTCTGATCTGTGTCGCGGGGGCGTATATCCGCTCCGGTATGAGCGCTTCGCCGGAATTTGTGTTTTCTCTTTGGTATAACCGGGTGATCATCGGTCTTGCCGTCGGTGCGCCCTGGCCCACCGTTCCGCGCAACAAGGCCTTGATCCGCGGTGCCGTTCTCGGTCTTCTGGTTTCCTTTGCGTTCTACAGTTCAACCGGATTCCAGGATCCTGTCAGCTTCATCGCCGGCATTGTGTATGGTGTGATTTTGGAAGCATGGCTGAGCCGGGCAGAGAGGAGCAGCCACCCATAAAACCGGACCATCCGACGGCCGTCGGTCAGACCGGCAGGATCGCGTCATGTTGCCGCAGCAGTGAGTGAATTTCACGAATCGGGATGTCCAGCGGGTTGATTCCATGGCGTGAAGCCAGAGCGGCCGTGGCACCTGCAGCCTGCCCCATGGCCATACAGGGAGCGGCTACCCGGAGCGCAGAATTGGCCATCTGGTCGCTGCTGACACAGCGCCCGGCGACCAGAAAATGATGACTGTTATCCGGTATCAGCGCACGAAGGGGTATTGAGGGGACACGACCCGATTCGAGCGGCTCCGGGCGTATTCCATTTTCATCATGCAAATCCAGCGGATAGAACGCGTAACAGATGCCATCCTCATAGCGAATGGCATTGACGTACTCATCGGCTGTGATCACGTGAAGACCATGAATTCTGTAGGTTTCCCGGATGCTGGTTTCAGCGGCCATTGAATACAGTGTCGTATGTTCCAGGCCGGGAAATGTTCTGAGAAAACGCAGCAGGCGCAAAAGTGAATGACGGCCATTCAGATTAGCTGCTGTGTGGGTGATTGACGTCGTCGAATCAGCGCCATGGATGTGATTGGCCGCCAATGCCGCTTTCGAACTGTGATGAGAAATCCGCAGCAAGGTCGCGATGTCATGGTAAAACATACTTTGTGAAATAACACCATCCTCCAGTGCTTTTTGATATTCACTGCGTATCAGTGTCATATTGAGTGTACTGATGTCGTACCCAGCTAATTTGAACATGACCGAGCCGGGCTGGCAGGGCTCGGAATGAAAGACATCATAGGCCGCGATTTGAGCCAGAAGCGCGTTGCCGGTACAATCGATCAACTGATGGCAGAACAGCCTGGACGACGTTCCTTTCCCTGATACGTCGACGATCCATTGAGTGCCGTCAAACATCGCATTGACAGGTGTTTCGTAATATCTGATATGAACACCGGCCTCAAGACACTTTTCTTCACACAGAAGGGCATAGATATACGGGTTTACATGAATCTGGTGTTCCGGATGATGTTGATAAGGTTTCGTGAAATCCTGCAGGTGATCATCATTCAACTGAACGGCGGCTTCAATCAATTCCCAGCCGATCCCCCTGATGATCTGCCGGCCGTGAGCATGAAACAGACCGGGGAATGAAACGCCACCGGTCGTTATCGTACCTCCCAGCTGGCTGCCGGACTCGATCAGAATGGTTTTTGCGCCTGCTCTGGCTGCCTGGATGGCCGCGATGGATCCAGCAGTACCACCACCGCAGACCAGAACATCGTAATGGTCAGTCGATTTGGTTTCAATTGTCTGTTGATGATTCATGTCAATTTCTCCTGCAATGATCGATAATCAACAGTATACTGCAAAATTCAGGTAGGTGTTCAATTCAGGCGGTCATTTTTCGGATCATGTCTGCCATCTTATCGATTGATCTGACTGGCATCAATCGATAGAATTTATCCATCATTTTCGCATCACTGCCAACGAAAATTCTCAGTTTGCCGTTTTCGATTCCCTTGATGATCATGTCTGCCGCATCGTCGGGTTTCGTCATTTTATGCTTTGCATCGGACGACAGCTGTGCCTGTTGATTGCCCTTGTCCTCCATCGAGTTGGCAGCGATGTTCGTTTCGATCGCACCAGGAAAGACCACGGATACATGCACAAGTGTCTCTTTCATCTCACCATATAGCGCTTCAGTAAACAGTTTGACCGCTACCTTACTGGCGCCATAGATGGCCTGACCCGTAACAGGCAGAAAACCACCCATGGATGACACGTTCACGATATAGGTGTCTGTGTTTCTATTTAGTTCCTGAATGGTTGATCGGGTTAAGTCAATGACTCCGTAGAAATTAATTTGCATCACCCGCTCGATGGCTGATTCTGATAACTCCATAAATTTGACAAATGGCTGAATGATCCCGGCATTATTGATGATTCCATGCAAATCCTTAAAATCTTCCTTGACGATTCCGGGCAGATCCGATGCCTGCTGATGATTGGCAATATCGGCAACATACGTTCTGATCAGATGTGGATCGGATACCAGCTTTTTTGTTTCTTCAAGGGTTCTCTCGTTGATATCACAAGCAGCCACTCTGATACCTTTTTTGATCAGATGCAAAGTCAGTGCGCGCCCCATGCCACTGCCTGCCCCTGTTACAATCAATACTTTTCCAGCTAGATTATACATAAAACACCTCAAACAAGTTTGTTCATGTTGCAAGTCAACACAGCAATGAGACGATTCGTTACAAGTGAACAGAACCGCTGAACAATGACACCAGCAAAAATTGATTATGTATTTGGATCACCGATATGAAATACGAACTTATCAGGCATGTGATTCAATGTAACAGCGCTTTTTTCATACATGCGAAAGGTTTTCTGCGAGGAAGACGACTGTGAGGCCTGAACTAATAAGACAAATATAACTTGATATTCATCAGGCTAATCATACCACTATTGAATGGAAAATGAATCACCGTAATAGATTCGGTATCAGCGTTGCGCACTATTTTATGTTGTTAACCGATCAAGAGATGTTCCCTGACCAGGCTACTGCTTATCGCTTCGCATTTTGCGGCGGAAAACCAGCATCGCCAGCGAATAAATTATAATTGCATACCCCATCACGATGGAGAGGTGTGGTATCGTTGCGGCAGATTGTCCTTGAAGAGCTCCCTTTGCTGCTTCCACGCTATGATAGAAAGGAAGTGCTTCCGCTATTTTTTTGAATGTTCCACCGATGAGATCAAGAGGAATCCAAACACCGGAAAACCAGCCTGCGACATTCGTGAGAAGTGCACCACAGAGGCCGCCTACTGCTTTATCATTCAGGAAACTGCCGCAAAGCAGACCCAGGCCGACAAAGAGAATGGCAACGGGGAGAATCGCCAGAATTGCTGCCAGCGTGTTGATTGAAAGCGGCAGACCGAGCAGAGCGGCTGCTGTAAACGTGATAGCTGATTGGATGACCGCCATGGCTAGAAGTGGTAGGGAATATCCTAAGATGAAATCCATAGCTGTCATGGGCTGATTTTTCCGTACACCAGCAAGTTCACGGTAGGTCTTGACGGGGCATTTGTTGTCAGGCTTATCGTATAAATGACCTCTCCGGCACCGCCAGTTACAGAGCCGGGAATGGACACCTTAACGGGGGCTTCCGATCCGGGTGCTATGGTACGGGGTATTGCTACCGCAATGCCGTCGTGGCTGGTGTCAATCTTATATATGATCAAAGGGCTTTTGCCCTTGTTGGACAAAACAAAATCCGCTTCCAGTGCCGAGCCGGCGGCAGTCAAAGGGAATTCAACGGCACTTCGGTTCATCTGGGGTATGGGAGCCCTTTCTTTTTCGGAGCGGGACATCCCCGATGTGTTTAAT
>RZZF01000298.1 GCA_009929975.1 Clostridia bacterium | reverse complement strand
GTGTCAGCGCTGCCGACGGACAACGTCTGCACCGGCTGTTTACAGACCATCTGTCTGACCGTTTTTCTCCTGATCTGATTGAAACCGAAACAACGCTCAACCTGCTCTGGCCATCAGCACCGTCGTCCGGTCAACCGGTGGGTCTGATCGTCAGCGGCCGTCTCGACGCGCTGGTGAACTCCGATCCTCCCCTGCTGATCGAAGTCAAATCCTACAGCGGAACACCGGATCAGCTGACAGACGGCGGTGATCCGGTTCACTGGGCCCAGGCATCACTCTATGCCTGGCAATGGCTCAGCCTGCATCCCGACATCCAGCGGATTCAAGTGATGCTCAGCTATATCAGTGTTGAGACAGAACAATGGACGGAATGGGTCCAGACCGCTGAACGTTCACGCTGCGAAACTTTTTTCAGCGAAACCTGCCGCCGCTATCTTTCTTTTGCCACCACCATGATCTTCGGGCGCGGCGAACGGCTGGAAAGCGGCCTTTCCTGCCGTTTTCCCTACCATACGCTGCGTGAAGGCCAGAAAGCGTTCATGCGTGAAGTCATCGGCGCGGCCCGGGAAAAGAGCACACTGCTGGTACAGGCGCCGACCGGGATCGGCAAGACAATGGCGGCTCTGTATCCTGCGGTCAAGGCACTGGCCCATCAGATGACTGACCATGTCTTTTATCTGACGGCCATGACCTCAACCCGCCTGATCGCGGCCCAGGCCGTTGAGGATCTGCGGCGGACAGGATTGCGCATGAAAGCCCTGATTCTCTACAGCAAGGAGTCCATGTGCCTGTCGCCTGATATCTACTGTGATCAACGGCAATGTCCCTATGCGACAGCCTATTTTGATCATCTGCCGGCCGCGCTGCATCAGCTTTTTGTCTATGAAACCATCGATCAGGAAGCGATCCTCGCCTGTGCGAGACAGCATCATGTCTGTCCGTTTGAACTAGCGCTCGATATGTCGGTCTACTGCGAGATCATTATCTGCGATTATAATTACGCTTTTGACCCGCGTGTAAAGCTGGAGCGGTTTTTCGGTGTTGACGCCGCCTCTCAGCTCCTCCTGGTTGATGAGGCTCATAATCTCGGTGACCGCTCCCGCTCCATGTTTTCCGCTGAACTGGAAAGCCAGGTGCTTGAAACGGCGATCCAGGCATTGAAGGGGCGCTGCCAGCCTCTGGAACAGGCCTTGCTGAGAATCCAGGCCTATCTGCATGCCCTACACCAGGCGATCGACCTGAACCAGCCGGGATTTAATCAGATTGAACCCAGGATCAGGGAAAATGACATCATGTCAGCGGATCAGTTCCGCGGCATGCGGCCAAAACCGGACAGTCTGATCAGGCTGCTCGGCCAGATGGTGTACCAGAGCCATGAGTTTCTCAGTGAACAGCCGGAATGGCCGCTGCGCAAACCGCTGCTTGACTGGTATTTCAGGGTCCTCTTCTTCCTGCGTATCGCGGAATCCTATTATGACGACACCTATGTGACGACTGCCGCGGTCAGTGATGACCAGATCCGTCTCGAACTGATGTGTCTGGACGCGGCCGAAAAACTGGCCGCCACCTATCGCATGCGCCACGCGGCTGTCTTTTTTTCAGCGACTCTCAATCCGATGCATTATTATCAGACGTTGTTGTACGGCTACCACCCTGAAATCCCGCCGGAAACCCTGATGATCCCCTCCCCGTTTCCCGCCGATAATCTTCTGGTTCTGACCTGCGGGACCTTATCGACGCGATATCGCCAGCGCAGCGAAACGATTGAAGGCATCCGTGATATGATCGTCACCGCGGTCTCCGGCCGTACCGGCAATTATCTGATCTATCTGCCGTCGTTTGCCTACCTGTCCCAGATGCGGCATCTGCTGCGCGCCGCACGGCCCGGCATTGAAGCAGATTACATGTTCCAGCAGCGTGAGATGAGCGACGCGCTGCGCCAGAAATTCCTCACCCGTTTCAATACATTCGGACAGCGGACACTGCTGGCATTTGCCGTGATCGGCGGCCAGTTTTCTGAGGGTATTGACCTGATGGGTGAGAAACTATCCGGTGTGATCATCGTCGGGGTCGGATTGCCTCAGATCGCGCCGGAACGCGAAATCATGCGGCAATATTATGATCAATTGACCCGGCAGGGCTATGCGCATGCTTATCTCTACCCGGGATTCAACCGGGTTCAGCAGGCCGCCGGCCGGGTTATCCGCAGTGAGACGGATCGCGGCTTTGTCCTGCTCATTGATGACCGTTATGATCAGGAGAGCTATCGTCAGCTTTTTCCTTTTGAGTGGCAGCCCCATCCTGTACTTGACCAGGACGATCTTGCTCTTCAGCTGCAGGCATTCTGGGGCGAGGATCCAGTGAGTACTGATGCAGCTGCATCAGCATATCCAGCCGCTCGGTCGGATTCGGCGGTTGGCCGACCACGTGCAGGCCATGCGGGATCAGGGTGT
>RZZF01000297.1 GCA_009929975.1 Clostridia bacterium | reverse complement strand
GAAGGTTGAACGATGCACAAAATGGTGTCAGACACCGAAGGTTGAACGATGCACAAAATGGTGTCAGACACCGAAGGAAGCGAGGGCAGGATGGAACGATTGAGTAAGGACGCGTATGAGCGGCAGACCGCTGCGACGCGGGATGAACGGATGGCGTGGTGGCGTGACGCCAGGTTCGGGATGTTTATCCATTTCGGTCTATATGCGCAGCTGGGGCGGAATGAATGGGCGATCCCGTTTGAGAATATTCCCGTTGAGGAGTATGAAAAGCTGGCGGATCAGTTCCAGCCGAAGGAAGGCGCGCCGCGGGAGTGGGCGGCGCTGGCGAAGAAGGCCGGCATGAAGTATATGGTGCTGACGACCCGGCATCATGAGGGCTTCAGTCTGTGGGACTCAAAGGTAAATCCATATAACTCGGTCAATCACGGTCCGCACCGCGACATCGTCCGCGAATTCGTCGATGCCTGCCGCGAGTTCGGTCTGAAGATCGGCTTTTATTCCTCGTTGATGGACTGGCATCATCCGGATGGCTGGCGCTGTGCTTTTGATCCGGAGGCGAGGGTCCGTTTTCTCGACTATATCAAGGCGCTGAATCGTGAACTGCTGACACAGTACGGCAAGGTTGACATCCTCTGGTATGACTGTCCGATGCCGATGGAATCGTGGGAAGGCTGGGATTCGCTGGAGATGAATCAGCAGATGCGTGAATTGCAGCCCCATATCCTGATCAATGACCGCAGTAAGCTCAATGAGGATTTCGGCACTCCGGAGGAACATATCACGAAGACAGATCGTGACTGGGAAGCCTGCATGACGTTCAACGGAATCAGCTGGGGTTATGTCGATTCGGCTCAGGCACGCAATTACAGTTACAACGCGCAGCAGATCATCAAGATGATCAACACGTGCTGTGAGGGCGGCGGCAACCTGCTGCTCAATATCGGCCCGGCACCAGACGGGTCGGTCCCGGAGGAAGCCATCGAACCGCTGGAGACTGTCGGCCGCTGGCTCGAAGAAAATGGCCGTGTGGTGTATGGCAAGCAGACACGCAAGATCGAATGGAATAAGCCCTACTGCGGCAACGCGGTCTCGGGCAGTTCGTCTGACGGGAAAACGATCTATCTGTGGAACTGGATCTGGCCGACCGGAGGTGAAATGGCGATCGGTGGGTATCAGAAGGCTCCCAAGGCGATCCGGTTGGTTCGTGACGGAACACCGATTGCGTTTGAACATCGTGGGCATCGCATCCTGTTGAAAAATCTGCCAGCTCAATCACCTGATCCGCATGCCGGCATCACGATGATTGAGATGGAGTTTGATGAGATGCCGCCGTATCAGTTCGCCAGTTATTATCCGCAACTGCATCTGGGCGACGATCAGGCGGCTGATGTCGAAAAATAAAGACACTGAAGTCTAATTAGACGCTGAAACCCTGTCACTATCTGATCGATGAACAAAAGAGCCGGTGGCAAGTTGCTGCTGTTACTCTATGACAATATCGATGACCTGATCGCTGATGTCAGTGATATGAAGCGAGTTGAGATAGTGATCTTCAAGCGGGATCCATTCCTTTTTGAAGCGCTCGAGCATGTGTTCGCCGCCACGCTGCAGGATCCGCTTCAGCTGATCTTCTCGATTGATGCGCAGACAGATTTTCCAGTCATAGGTTTCGCGCAGATCAGGATGCAGACTATAGACACCTTCGATGATGGTCAGCCGGTTTGGCGTCGCCGTTACCGGATCACCGATCGTCATCGTACGGCAGTCAAATGGACGGTAGGTGAAGGGTCGTCCGGCCAGGACGCCTTCGAGCACTTCAGATTGAAACCGTTCACGGTCGACATTGCCGCCAGGTTCATTGAAGCGCTGCGGGGTCCGCTGTTCCGGTCGGAGAAAATAGTCATCCATATGATAGATGGCACCGTCGTGTACAGAAGCGATCTGGGACGCCAAGGTGCTCTTCCCAGTGCCGCTGCTGCCATCAATGGCGATGATGACGCGTTCTCTTTGCCCAAGCAGGCGTTCGATCTGGCAGTAGAGATCGAAAAACCGCGCCTGGTCGTACCGGATGACGCGATAGGCTGGCTGATACATCAGGCGGTAGTGGTCACTGTGGCTGAGCATCGGCCAGCCGCGCTGCGCGTAGTCGTCGAGCCAGCGACGGACGTCGACCGGATTGAGCGGGATCAAGCCGTCATCACTTGCCATCTGCAAAACGGTCAGCCGATCACGGAATCGATCCAATGCGCCCTGATGTGTGTTGGCGGTCGTGACGAATAGACGATTCAATGTGCGCAGGCAGATCATCTGATCAGGTGTCTGCCTGGCATGGTCGTCAGTATGAAATGCCACCGCTGGTGCGTTTTGGCGGTCGGCTGAGGAATTTACAGAATCTGCTCGCCTGAGAAGCCCCTGCAGATGGAGCCGGGCCAGCCCATTGCCAATGGGTTCATACAGGGT
>RZZF01000024.1 GCA_009929975.1 Clostridia bacterium | reverse complement strand
CGCTGATGCGGCCGCTGTTCTATGACTTCCCGCGGGACACCTCAGCCTGGGCGGTGGAAGACCAGTTCATGTTCGGCCCGGATCTGCTGATCGCTCCGGTGACCGAAGCCGGATGCCGGCAGCGGCTGGTCTACCTGCCGGCCGGCAGCGACTGGCGCAATGCCTGGACCGGCGAGACCGCCGGCGGCGGTCAGACGCTTTCAGTTGACGCGCCGATCGAACGCATTCCGGTTTTCATCCGGGCAGACAGTGATCTTCAGCTGACGCTCTGATATTGTTCGCTTCGTGCAAACTTCCCGGCACATCGTAAAAAAAGGGGCTGTCTCATGGATTTGAGACAGCCCTCACTATTTGAATTGACAACGTAAGCGTCAGCCGCCAAACAAGCTGATCAGATTGAAACGGCTGTAGATCGAAACGGCGATCAGCGAAACCGTCGCCATGATCTTGATCAGGATATCCAGTGACGGGCCAACGGTGTCTTTGAGCGGATCGCCGACCGTATCGCCGATAACGGTCGCGTCATGGGTCGCGCTGCCTTTGCCTTCACCGTCGATATGACCGGATTCAACATACTTTTTGGCATTATCCCAGGCCCCACCGCTGTTCGCGGTGAACAGCGCCAGCATGATCGCGGAAATGGTCACGCCCACCAGCATGCCGCCGACAAACTGCACGCCGAAGATAAATCCGGCGATGACCGGAACACCCACCGCGATGACGACAGGCATTTTCATCTTTTTGAGCGCGCCGGCCGCGGAAATGGTAATGCAGCGCGTGTAGTCCGGCCTGACATCTCCGGTCAGAATACCGGGCTCCTCACGGAACTGGCGCCGGACTTCCTGGACCATATCGCCGGCACTGATGGCAACGGCGTCGATCAGCAGGCTGGAGAAGAGGAACGGCATCGCACCGCCGACAAACGCGCCGGCCAGCGTATAGGTGTTGATGATATTCAGGCTGATCTCAAAAACGGTGTCGTCGATGCCGAGCTGGGCATACATGTAGGACACCAGCAGGGAGAGCGAGGCCAGCGCGGCGGAACCGATCGCGAAGCCTTTGCCGATCGCCGCGGTCGTGTTGCCGACAGAATCGAGACGGTCGGTGATCTGGCGGACACCCGGTTCCAGTTTGCTCATTTCAGCAATACCACCGGCGTTATCGGCGATCGGACCGTAGGTATCCACCGAAACGGTCGCCGCGAGGAAAGAGAGCATACCGATGGCCGCCATGGCGACTCCGTAGATGCCGGAAACGATATTGGCCAGAATGACCGCAGCGGCCAGCGCCAGGACCGGCAGAAAAGTTGATTTCATACCGATCGCCAGACCGTTGGTGATGGTCAGCGCGGTGCCGCCTTTCGACGCCTCAGCGATTTTCTGCGTCGGTTTGAAATCATAACTGGTGTAATACTCAGCGAAAAACCCGATGGACATACCGGTGATGATCCCGATGACCGCCGCCGCCCAGGGGGACAGCGCGCCGAGACGGAATCCCATCATGCTCACATCATAGCCGCGGAAGAACAGCCAGGTAAAGATCGCGTTGCCGACGATGATGATCGCGGCGCTGGACCACAGCGAGAAATTGAGTTCCATATGGGGTTTATCGCTTGGTTTGCGCAGCAGAACGTACGTGATACCCATAACCGAGGCGACCAGACCGATCGCCGAAAAAACGATTGGATAGACAAGCAGGCGACTCATCAGTTCCGGTGAGACCGGGGCATCCGAGCCGAGACGGGTGTAGAAAATATAAGCGGCAAGAACAACACAGGAAATGATCGAACCGACATAACTCTCAAGCAAGTCAGCCCCCAGTCCTGCGACATCACCGACATTGTCACCGACATTGTCCGCGATGGTCGCGGGATTGCGCGGATCATCTTCCGGAATATGGGCCTCCGTTTTACCGACCAGATCGGCACCCATGTCAGCCGCTTTGGTGTAGATACCACCACCGACACGGTCAAACAGCGCGACGATGGAACAGCCCAGCGAATAACCGGTCACCGTCATGGTGAACGGGATATAGGAAATTCCCAGCCAGTTTTCAAAAACAACGACCTGCCCCGGATCAGTCTGTTTCAGGAATACTCCGAAGACCAGATAAACAAGCACCAGCCCGAATAAGGCAAAAGCCGCTGCGCAGAAACCCATGACACTGCCGCCGCGCAGGGCGACTTTCATGGTTTTGCCCAGGCTTTTCGTCAGCCGGGCTTCATTGGACACGCGGACATTGGCGATCGTCGCGATCTTCATGCCGACATAACCGGCCGAAGCGCTCATTGCGGTGCCGAGCAGGAATGTCACGCCGACATACCACTCGATGACGAGGCCAAGCAGGAGACCAATGAACACCGCAGCAATCCCGATGATCCGGTATTCATGATTGATAAAGGCATTGGCGCCTTCCTGGATGGCACCGGCGATTTCCGACATTTCCGCTGTTCCAGCAGCCAGCCGCTTGGTGTAGCGGTAGTTATACGCTGCAAAGCCCAGAGTAATCAGAACGGCAATGGCAACAGGAATTAAAAAAGCGATCAGCACGTTGATTTCTCCCTCTTCATGATAAGGTCCGCTGTCCATCTGATTCTGATCAGCGAACGGGTTCCGTGCCGGACCGGCGGCAGAGGCTGGAGGCTGCGCTCTGACATAGGCTGCTTTGCGCTGTGACACGGTTCAGTCGATTCTCATTTTTCCCCCAATAGCAATTCTAGCATAAGTTAGCAAGAGTAAAAGATGAAATCAGCAATTGGAATCATTATTATGAAATTGCCCAGCCGGGAGGTCCGGGCTATTTCAGACGGGTTCGATGGCTTGATTTCATGATCAAATGAACGGTATGATGACAGCAGACAAGGCCTTTCAGGGCATATGGCCGCAACCGGCTGAAGGAGGTTTCCATGCAGAAATATCAGGCCGAAGTTTTCATCCGGCAACAGCATCTTCTGGCCGAAGGGCCGTTCTGGCATGCCGATTCGGGGATCCTTTCCTGGGTTGATATCTTTGCCGGCCAGCTGATTGAGTCCCGCGACGGACAGATCATCCACACCTGGCCGCTGGGCCAGTATGCCGGCGCGGCGATCCCGACCGATGACGGGCAGTACATTGCCGCGCTGGCAACCGGGATCTATGTTTTTTCGCCCCAGAGCGGGCTGCGCAAAATCAGCCAGCCGCCGCTGATGTCTGAGAACCACCGGTTCAACGATGCCGCCTGCGATCCGGCCGGCCGTTTCTGGGCCGGGACGATGCGACTGTTTTCTTCCGGTCAACATGATCCGGACAGCCGTCTGTACCGCCTGGGTGAGGATGGCCGGTGCGCCATCATGCGCGAAGGGATCGGCGTTTCGAACGGGATGGGCTGGTCGCCGGACAAGGCCACCTTCTATTACGCCGATACACCAACCCGCAAAATCGATGTCTATGATTATGATCCTGAGGATGGCAGTCTGAAGGGTTTGAGGGATTCAATCGCGGTTGACGGAATGCCGGACGGGATGACCGTTGATGCCGCCGGCCGGCTGTGGATCGCGCTCTGGGGCAGCGGTGCGGTGATCGGCTGCGATCCGATAACACATGAGGTCTTCGCCCGGATCGAGGTGCCAACTCCGTTGTCTTCATCCTGTACATTCGGCGGGTCTGATCTGAAGACGCTGTACATCACAACCGCGAAAACGGACGGGGATCCGATGAGCGGCCTGATCTACCAGGTTCAGCTGCCGCAGGCCGGTCTGCCCGGCCGCCGCTGCCATCTGAGCCTGTAGCGGCCGGCAGCCGCAAAACGAGAAAGAGGTCATGGTATGAGTCAGCGGCCGAGATCCTATGATGTCGTGGTCTGTGGCGGTGGGATCGCCGGAATTGCCGCCGCGCTGGCGGCCGCCCGGCAAGGGGCTTCCACCGCGCTGGTTGAGCGTGAATACGCGCCGGGCGGCCTGGCGACACTGGGACTGATCATCATCTATCTGCCGCTCTGTGACGGGGCCGGGCAGCAGATGTCCGGCGGTCTCGCCGAGACGCTGCTTCACCTGTCTCTGGCGATGGGACCGGGCGAAATCCCGGAACCCTGGCGAAACCCGCAGGCAACGGCTGAAACCCGGTCCGGACAGCGCTTCCAGGCTGCCTATCAGGCCGCGCCGATGATCCTGGCCGCGGAACAGGCCCTGCTGGATGCCGGAGTCAACTTGTTCTATGGCGCTCAGATCAGCGGAATCGCCGATCAGGGGCGTCAGCTGACCGCCGTCCGGGTTGAGACCAAACAGGGCCGGGAATGGATCCGGGCCCGCTGCGTGGTTGACGCGACCGGTGATGCTGATATCTGTTATTTCGCTGATGAACCGACCGTCACCGCGCCGGATAACCGGCGGACCGGCTGGTATTTTTCGCATGACGGTCAACAGGTGCAACTGCATCAGTTGACCGATCCGCTGACCGGTGATCCGCCTCCGGGCAGCCGTTTTTACGATGGGACAGATCTTGACGACATCAGCCAGCATGTGATCGACGGACGCCAGATGATCGCGGCACACGCGGCCCGCCTGCGCCGGGAACAGGGACTGGCACACTATCCCCTGCTGATTCCCGCCTTTCATGGACTGCGCATGACCCGGCGGCTGGCCGGCCCGGTTGAGTTCAGTGATGACCGGCATGAAGGCGGCTGGTTTCCTGATGCCATCGGTATGATCGGCAACTGGAAACAGTCCGGCAAGCGTTACAGCCTGCCGTATCGAGCCCTGCGTGCCGTTCGGCATGACAATTTATACGCGGCCGGGCGCTGTATCAGCGCGGACCGCAGCGGCTGGGACCTGACCCGTGTTATCCCCAGCTGCGCGGTCAGCGGTGAAGCCGCCGGTACCGCGGCAGCGCTGCAGGCCCTGCAGGGACTGGCAGCAGCGCCAGAGACAGCCGATCTGCAGGCGGTTCTGCGCGGCCACGGCGTGTTGCTGCGGCCTGATCTGTTCGACCGGGTGATCGAAGAATAGATAATAGAAAACGCGGCCACCAGAGCGGCCGCGTTCGGGTTGAGATGGGAAAAAGATCGGATCAGAGCTGGCCGGTGGCCCATAGGGCGCTGCGCAGGAGAAGTTTCTGGAAATCCGCGTTGCGGAAGGAACGGGGATCATGCCCCTGTGCCAGATAAACAATGCGGCCCAGCCCGAAATGGACAATCCAGTCGGCCGGCCGGCGCTCTCCTTCATACTCGTAGTCAATCAGATGCTCGAGCCGTCCGAAATTATTCATTTCAAACATATAGGGCTCTTCCCCCATCGTGAAGGACTGGAACCCTTCCATGATCGGATGTGACTTGCCGCTATCAACCGCCTCATAAGTCAGGTCGGTATACGGCGGATGATTGGTGAAACGCGCGCCGAAGAGCATGGGGATTTCCTGATACTGGTCAAGCGGCGCGATGATGCCGCTGTGCAGACCGATCACAGCTCCGCCGGTCGCGGCATAAGCAGCGATCGCGCCGGCAGCCCGGGCAGATCCGCGGTCTTTCCACTGATCGGCATAGTTGATCAGCAGATCGTATTCGCGCAGTGTCTCCAGGGTCAATGACGCGTAGTCCTCTTCGACGGTCACCGCCATCGTTTCGCTGAGCAGTTCGCTGATGATCTGGTCGATATCCGTTGCCGGATGCCAGTTGGCGTGTTTGAAATCACCAATGAACAAAACCTTTTTCTTTTCTTGCATGACTGTTTCCTCCTTATTCATATAAAGCACTCGCTCTAAAACTGATCAACTTGCCATTGACGCAGGATATCCTGAATCAGCCGGACATCAAGGTCACGCGGCAATATGTTCTGCGCCGCGGACAGCGCGGCCGCGATTCCGGCGGCCTGGCCGAGTGCCATCATATTGCCCATGCTCTTGCAGACGGTCGCGGCGACATGGGTCATTGAGGCGCAGCGTCCGGCCAGAAGCAGCCCGTCGACCTGTCGCGGCAGCAGGCTGCGGTAGGGAAACGCATGGCCATTGGCAATACTGCCATGATAATTTTCCGCTTCTTTCAAACCGCCCGGATCGATCGTTCCATAACGCCTGGCGATCACATCGGGGAATTCAACGCCCTGCTGGGTATCTTCCAGGGTCAGGACATAATCACCCATCACCCGGCGTGTCTCCCGAATACCCAGATCGTCGCCGGTCCGCACCAGCCGGCAATTTTCCAGACCTGGCAGTTTTTCTTTCTGCGCGATGGTGATGAAATCGAACGCGACCTGGAGATTCAGTCTGGCCGCCACATTGATATCACGAAGATCGGTCGCGTCGATCCGTCCAACATCACTCTGACCGCTGTTGTTGACAGAAACAACGCCGGGAACGGTCGTACGATCGAAAGAATAGAAGCCGGACACGCTGTATCCCTGTTCCCGATAGGGTTCAAACAGCTGCATGAAGCGGTCGCCCATGGCCTTCAGTCCGGCTTCGAGCCGATCCTCATCAACATGCGCCAGCACGAAATTCAGGGTTGTCGGCATGAAAATGCCATCATCCTCACGGCCTTTCGCGGTTGGAGCGCCGGCATAAAAAGCCAGATCTCCGTCTCCAGTCGCGTCGATGAAAGTGGTGGCCTGATAGGTGTGACGGCCATATTTGCCATCACAGATCACTCGACGGATCCGGCTGCCATCCATCTCGACGCCGGTGACCGGACTGTGCAGGGCATAATGACAGCCCAGCTTCTCCAGCGTCTCCAGAGCAGCCAGCCGCAGATAGTCAGGATGGATATGCAGACCGTCGCCGTCAACCCAGGTTGTCTTTCCCTGACGTGAGGCGGTCGGCCCCATTGATTGAATCTGTTCAGTAAACAGGGCGTGGACGCCGCCGCGGCTGCCTTCATTGAGAAACAGTCGGTTCATCGGCATCCAGCCGGATACCGCCGCGACACCGCCAAAAAACGCGCGTCCTTCCAGAATCAGCGTTTTCGCGCCCTGCCGGGCCGCGGCCATCGCCGCGCCGAGTCCGGCCGGTCCGCCGCCGGCAACGATGACATCATATCGGATGGACTCATCCGCGATATAGGTTTCGATTTCCTGTCGTCTTGTCATATCTGATCTGTCCTTTCCTCCGGGCAGCCCCTCTCGCTGATGGTTCATTTTCTGCCGCCCGGCCGTTTAAATTATAGCACGGAAGACCGTCCGGATGTTTTTCGAATAAATGAAAGCGACGGGATCAACTCGTCTTTTCCACCTTGAATTTCATGCTACAATAAAGGATATCAGCGACTGAAAATCAGTCAGACCGTGTCATCTGGTCATTCAGGCAAGGGGGGTTTTATGGTCAAGGGTGAAATACGTAATCCGTTACTGGTCGTTGTTCTTTCGTTTGTGACTTGTGAGATTTACTGGATTATCTGGGCCTTCCAGGTATCCGAGGAAATCAACCGGGCGGCCGGCTATAAGAAGATCGATCCGGTCATCTTTTTTCTGCTGGGCATCCTCTGCTTCCCGCTGATTTTTGTCGGGATGTACAAAATTGATGAAGCCCTGTATGAACTGAATCTGCAGGTCGGTCTGCCCGCGAATAAGAACTTCGTGATCTGGCTGCTGCTGAGCCTGCTCGGTGTCGGCAATCTGTTCATGGCCTATCAGGTTCAGGAACAGTTGAACACAGTATGGCTCAACACCTGAGTCCGTCTGATTCAACACCCGGTGGTTCACCGCGGCCGACACTGCGGCAGCGGATCAGCCATCTGGCGATCACAGCCTGGCACCAGAAAACACTCTGGCTGGGACTGGGTCTTTTTCTTCTGCTGGCCTGGCAGGTTGGTGCGACAACCTGTGTTTTTCGCTCAACGGTCGGTATCCCCTGTCCCGGCTGCGGTATGACCAGGGCCTGGCTCCATGTGCTGCACGGCCAGTGGTGTGAAGCGCTGTGGCAGCATCCGCTGTACTGGCTGGTCCCGCCGGTTCTGATCACCTGGGCCGCGTTTTACCGGCTGCTGCCGCGTGGCAGAGCCGCCCGTTACAGCCAGTCGCTCCTGATCGCTGCGGGCGGTCTGATGATCGCGGTCTATATCATCCGCATGATACTCTTTTTCCCGCATACCGATCCGATGACCTACAATCACCAGGCTTTTGCCGCACGGCTGATCCGTCTGGTCAGACAGCTGGTTCTGCCCGCCGCCTGATCGCCTCCGGTTCGTGCCAGGCCTGATATAAGGAGGACGCCATGAGTCGATTTACTTATTCCGGAGACAAACTGAGCCAGATTTCCTTTCCGCTCGGCGGCATCGGAACAGGGTCCGTCGGTCTTTCCGGCACCGGCCGTTTCGTTGACTGGGAAATCTTCAACCGACCAGGCAAAAACAGCCTGAACAGCTTCTCCCACTTCGCGGTCAAGGTGGAGGAAAGCGGCCAGCTGATTGACGCACGGGTCATGCACAGTGACCTGCCGGCTCCGTATATGGGCGCTCCGGGCCAGCCAGGTCCCGGCAGCAGCGCCAATTTCGGATTTGGTCCGCATCGTCATCTGATGGCTGGTGTTCCGCATTTTCGCGACGCCGTCTTTCACGGCACCTATCCGACCGCCCGGATCGATTTCTCTGACGAGACATTCCCCGGCACGGTTTCCCTGAGCGCCTATAATCCGCTCATTCCGCTGAATGATTTTGATTCCAGCCTGCCGGTTGCCTTGTGGATGCCGGAAATCACCAATACCAGCGAGCGGACACGTGATTTTGTCGTCGCCCTGACCATCGGCAATCCGCTGAAGATCGGGCAGCGCCGCAACCGCCATTCGTCTGACGAGCTGATGCATCAGATGGTGCTGGACAGTTCGGACGCCGACCCGGACTCACCGCAGTTCGGCCAACTGGCGTTCTCAACCGCGCAGCAGCGGGTCAGCTGGCAGGAAAACTGGTTCATGGGCTCCTGGTTCGACAGCCTGGATATCTTCTGGCAGAACTTCTGTACACCAGGGGACCTGAAGAACCGCCGTTATGAAGCGGAAAATCTGCCGGCCGACGGCGGCGAATCGATCGCCACCCTGACCGCCCGCCTGACGCTCGGACCGGGTGAAACCGGTCAGTTCCAGTTCGCGCTGGCCTGGTATTTCCCCAATATGATCAACTACTGGAACCCGGAGCAGCCAGCCTGTGACTGTGCCGACGGCTGCTGTGGCACATCCGGTGCGGACAGTGGCGGTGAGGCTCCGGTGTGGCGCAACTATTACGCCACACAGTTTGACAACGCGTCCGCGGTTCTGCGCTATGTCCACACCCACTGGCAGCGGCTTTATGATGAAACGAAACAATTCATGGAAGTGCTCTACCGCTCTTCCCTGCCGGAAGTCGCGCTGGAGGCACTGACCGCCAATCTCTCACTGCTGCGCTCACCGACATGCCTGCGGCTGACCGATGGTTCCTTCTATGCGTTTGAAGGCTGCCACTGCGATTCCGGCTGCTGCGAGGGGTCCTGTACCCATGTCTGGAACTATGCCTATGCCCTGCCGTATCTGTTCCCGAAGCTTGAACGATCGATGCGTGATCTTGATTATCAGTACAATCTGAAGGAAACCGGCGAAATGCCCTTCCGCCTGCAGCTGCCACTGGGCCGGGCCCCCTGGAATTTCCATGCCTGTGTCGACGGCCAGATGGGCGGAGTGATGAAGATGTACCGCGAATGGCAGTTGTGCGGCGACACGGACTGGCTGCGCCGTCTGTGGCCGGCGGTACGCCAGTCACTGGCCTGGGCCTGGCATCCGGATAACCCGGACCGCTGGGATCCGGAGCAGACAGGTGTTCTCAGCGGCCGGCAGCATCATACGCTCGACATGGAATTGTTCGGCCCGAATGCCTGGCTGACCGGCTTTTATCTCGGCGCGCTCAGTGCCGGATCACGGATGGCGGAGGCTGTCGGAGATCATGAGACCGCCGTTTTGTGCCGGCAGCTGCTCGAAAAAGGACAAAACTGGGTTGAGGCGAACCTCTACAACGGCCGCTACTATATCCAGAAAATCGACCTGAGGGACGCATCGCTGCTTGAGGGCATGGCCGATGACAGCCTGATCGGTCTGGACATCCGCTCCGCCTACTGGAATGAGGAAGCCGGCGAGATCAAGTACCAGATCGGCGACGGCTGTTCAATCGATCAGGTACTCGCCCAATGGCACAGCGATCTGATCGGACTGGATGACCTGTTTGACCGGCAGCGCGTCCGTTCCGCGCTGCGCTCCATCTATGAGAACAATTATCACAGCAGTTTTCGTCATATTTTCAACCCCTGCCGGATCTACTGCCTCAATGACGAAGCCGGTACGCAGATCTGCGCCTGGCCTGAAGGCGCGCACCGGCCGGTTGTTCCGGTGCCCTACAGCGAGGAAACCATGCACGGCTTTGAATACCAGGCCGGCATCCACATGATCATGAACGGACTTGAAGAGGAAGGCCTGACCGTCATCGGCGCGGTGCGGGACCGCTATGACGGAGCCCGGCGCAATCCCTGGAACGAATTTGAATGCGGCAGCAATTATGCCCGGTCCATGGCCACTTATGCCGCGCTGCCCGCCTACAGCGGCTTCCACAGCGAGATGGCCCGCCAGCACCTCAGCTTCCGGCCGCTGCACGCTCAGCGGCCACAGCACTTTTTCTGGTCAGTTGATGCCGCCTGGGGAGAGATTATCTTTGAGCCGGATCAGATCTGCCTGGAAGTTATCGCCGGCCAGCTGACCCTGCGCTCGATCGGTCTGCCCGACAGTCACGATCTGATCGCCGTCCGCCACGGAACAGAGGATATTTTGTTCCAGCCGGCTGATCAGGAACTGATTTTTGATCAACCGGTCACCATCAGCGCCGGGCAGCGGCTCTGCTGCTTCTGAGCCGGTCGAATCCATTGGAACCATCAAAAAAGCGGCCTTTCGGGGCCGCTTTCTTATGGGGTTGTTTGAGACAGAGATCAGCCGATAAAGGAGATCTTTTCCGGGTGCATGTCATGAGGATCGGGGTGGACGGCAGGGTGGCCGATCGCCACCGAAATAACCATCTCATGGCAGCGCGGGAATTCAAGCCGCTTTTTCAGTTCATCGGCGCTGTCACCCTGAAAGGCCGCCGCGGCAAGACCGATGATACAGGAACCGAGACCCAGTGACTGGGCCGCGATGGCCAGATTCTCCGCCGCGATGCCGGCGTCAATCTCACTGCGGTTGTCCTTGTTCATCGTGATAAAGACAACCAGCGGCGCGCCGTAGAACAACTGTTCATGCCGGGCGCTCATCCGATCGATGATGTCCTGCTGCCCTTTACGCCTGAACGTCTCAAACGCCGCGTCACTGATTTTACCGATCAGTGATTTACGTGTCACGAAGGAAAAATGCCATGGCTGGAGATTCATCCCACTCGGTGAGGCCAGCGCGGCACGGGCCAGCAGCTGGATTTGTTCACCGGATAAAGGCTCCTGCTGAAAATCGCGGATACTGCGTCGGTCGAAAATCGCCTGTAGCGTCTCATTCATGTCCTTCACCTCATCTAATGCGTCAGCCTCATATGATCAGCCGTTCAGGCCTGTTGCTTGACCTTATCATAACAGGGACACGAATCTTCGACAAATCAGGCGGATATCCGGCCGCGATCAGTCGCCGCTGACCAGCGGAATCAGGGGGCCGTATCCTGCCGCATCCATCTGGTCCAGCGGAATAAAGCGCAGAGCGGCACCATTGATGCAGTAGCGCAGTCCACCATCC